>NZ_JBSICH010000025.1:0-183675 GCF_053613315.1 Streptomyces sp. JK94
CCCCCCCCCCCCCCCGAACCCGCGGCTCCCGTGACCGGGACTGGGGGACTGACGTGCGCGTGCGGCGGTGCGGTGTCGCGGCACTACGGTCTCGCGGTGCTGCGGGTGCTGCGGTCCTGCGGGTGCTGCGGTCCTGCGGTGCGTGGTCCTGCGGTGCGTGGTCCCGGTGGGGTGCGGTTCAGTGCGCCACCGCACGCGCCATGGATCCGTGGCGCGGTTGCACCGGAACACCGCGGGCGGGTTCCGGGGCGGACCTGGCTCCCGGTGCCGCGGCCTGGCGGCCGGCCGGCGCCGGTGCCGGACTGCGGCGCGGCTGGGCCGCCGCGCCGTTCTGGACGTCCATCACCGCGTGCGCCACCAGTCCGCCCATGGGGTCGTGCCTGATGAGGTCCCGCAGACGGGACCGTGACGAGCGTCCTTCGTTGCCCGGGTAGAGGTGCTTGCCGAGTCCGACCGCGTGGGCCAGCGCGGCGAGCGCCGCGGTCCGCGGGTCCGGCGGTACGCCGGTGCGGATCGCCGAGTCCAGCCGGGCCTTGATCTCCCTGCTGATCGCCGTGTCCGTCGCCTGATAGCGAGTGGTCGGCAGCACCCCGCACATCTGGCCCTCCACGGCATGCACCATGCCGCATCGCTCCAGATGCGAGAGGTAGGTCTGGCGCAGCCCCAGGCGGGGCCCGCCAATCCAGTTGACCGCCCGTACGGGAGCGCCACGCCTTCGCAGCAACTCCAACGCGCAGTCCAGTGTTGGATCTCCAGTCGGCCGTGGTGCCACCACGGCGATACGATCCCCGTCTGGGGCTATCCGTCCGGCCAGCGCCAGCTCCACCAGCTGTGCTCCGGCCAGACCGAGGTCGAGCGACTGCGGCTGCGCGGTGGTACCCGTGGTCGGGTCCAACGCCAGCAGCAGAAGCTCCTCCGGAATTGTTCTGCGGCTCCTGCCCATCCATGCCTCCCCGCGTGGATGCAGACAGGGTGACCCCTCTCACATTGGTCTGTCGAGGGTGCGTGACCGGTTCGTTGTGGAACCAGTAGGTATGTCGTTCTCGTCTACCGCGTGGGTCCTACCCGTACACAGGACACTGGTACATGGTTTCGGTAGCGCACGCAGACGTGCGGCGCATGGAGGAGGCATCGGTGGCGGGCGAGTCCCCCGACAGGGCGAAGCAGCGCGAGTCGTCGGAAGAACCGACGTCGGGGAGCGGGGGTGCGGTTCCCGAAGCGAGGACCGGGACGAGCGAGACGCGTGACCCGCGGCTGGCGGTGACGCGGGAGGCCGCGAAGCCTTCGGCGTCCGCCGGGTCCGGGGCGTCCCAGGGGTCCGGGACGTCCCAGGGGTCCGGGTCCCGGGGCGGCGTCGACACGGCGACCCGGGTGCTGTCGCTCCGCGGGGCCGAGGGGGAGGACGGGGACGCCGGATCGGCAGGCGCCGACGAGGCGGGCCCTTCCGGTACGTCCGACTCCTCCGCCGAGCCCGCCGCACCCGCCGCGTCCGAGGAACCGGAGTCGCCCGGTACGCCCGACGCGTCCGGGGGTGATCCCGCCGAGCCCGCCGCCGACGGTGACGGCAGGCTGCGGGAGGCCGTCGCCGCCTGGGTCGCGACCGCGGACGAGCGGGCCGCCGCGAACACGCGGCACGAGGACGAGCAAGCGGAAGCGGAAGCGGCGGGTGCCGCGGGGGCCGCGAAGCCGGCCGCGCAGGACACCGGCGCGAACGCGGACGGCGACGAGCCCGGGGCCACGGTCATCGACGCCGACGCCGACGCCGACGCCGACCCCGGCACGGACGCGGACGGCGACGGGCCCCGTGCCGCCGAGGCGGACTCCGACGCCTCCGGGGGGTCCGGAGAGCCCTCCGCCCCCGCCGCCACGACGTCCGCCGTCGCCGCCGTCGCCGCCGTCGCCGCGGGAGACGCGCCGCACACCGACGGCACCGCCCCGGCGGCGGACGACGCCGCCGGGACCGCCGACGCCGCCGAGGACCGGACGGACCGCGCCGCCGCCGTCGCGACCGGCGGCACCGCCGGGACCGCGTCGGACCCCGAGCAGCACGCCGACGACGAGGCCGCGAGGGCGACGGACGACACCGCCGACGCCCCCGAGAAGCACGCGGACACCTCCACCGGCGCCACGGCCGGCCCCGACGCCACCGAGGCCCCCGAGGAGCACGCCGGCCCCTCCACCGGCGTCCCCGCCGGCCCTCACGCCGCCAAGGCCCCCCAGAAGCACGCCGACACCCCCACCGGCGCCACAGCCGGCCCCGACGCCACCAAGGGCGGTGCGGGGGCCGTCGATCAGCCCACCGCCATCTTCAAGGCCGTACGTCCCCCCGCGCCCGCCGTCGACCAGCCGACGACCATGCTGAAGCTGGGCGACACCGCCGCCGCCAGGCCCGACAAGGCCGACAAGGCCGACAAGGCCGACGGTAGTGAGGGCGGCGCGGGCGACGGTGGCAAGGGCAAGGACGGCGCATCCGGCAGCGGCGGAGGGGGCGCCGCCGCCCCCGTCCGGGCCGAGCGTGATGCCGAGCGGACCAGCAAGTTCGTCGCGCTGCGGCATCCGGACGATCCGGCGACGCGCAAGCCCCCGTCCGAGACACCCGGGGCACCCGCGGCACCCGGGGCGCCGCAGGCTCCCCGTGCCGGGGCCACCACGGCCGTGCCGCAGGCCGGTCCGGAGCGGACCACGCAGCAGCCGTTGCCGCCGAAGCCGCCGCTGGACCTGCTCGCGGAGCTGACGAACACCCCGCCGCCCCCGGAGACCCCCTTCCGGACGACGGTGCGCCGGGTCAAGATCTGGACGCCGCTGGTCCTGCTGCTGGTGATCGTCCTCGGGGTCGTGCAGTCCATGCGGCCCCTGCCCGCGCCCGAGCTGGACCTCACGGCGCAGGAGAGCTTCACCTTCGAGGGCGGCAAGCCGGAGATCCCGTGGCCGTCCAGCGGGCAGGCCGCGCTCGACGTGCAGGGCATCGGCACGTTCGGCTCGTCCGGTGACCAGAAGCCCGTGCCGATCGCGAGTGTCGCCAAGGTCATGACCGCGTACGTGGTCCTGCGCGACCACCCCCTCAAGAGCGGCGCGGACGGTCCGAAGATCCAGATCGACCAGGCCGCCGAGGACCAGTCGCAGGCGGGCCAGGAGTCGACCGTCAACGTCTTCGAGGGCGACTCGATCTCCCAGCGCGAGGCTCTGGAAAGCATCCTGATCGCGTCCGCGAACAACGTGGCGAGGCTGCTCGCCCGCTGGGACGCGGGGTCCGAGAAGGCGTTCGTGGAGAAGATGAACGCCGCCGCCGAGGACCTCGGCATGAGCAACACGACGTACACCGACCCGTCGGGGCTGAACAACACGACGGTGAGCACGGCCGTGGACCAGGTGAAGCTGGCCAAGGCGGCGATGAAGGAGCCCGCGTTCCGCGAGGTCGCCGCCATGATGTCGTACGACGACTACAAGGGCGTCAACCACTCCAACTGGAACCACCTGGTCGGCCACAACAACGTCGTCGGCATCAAGACCGGCACCACCACCTCCGCCCTCGGCAACCTCGTCTTCGCGGCGAAGAAGGAGGTCGGCGGCGAGACCCGGACCATCATCGGTGCCGTGGTGCGCCAGCCCGCGGGCGGCCAGGACAACACCATCCTGGGCGCCGCCCTGGACTCCAGCGACAAGCTGATCCGGGCCGCGCAGGACACGCTGGAGTCGACGGTGATCCTGAAGAAGGGGAGCGTCGTCGGGTACGTCGACGACGGCCTCGGCGGCCGTACGCCGGTCGTCGCCACGCAGGACGTCAAGGCGGTCGGCTGGCCCGGCCTGACCGTCGAGCTGACGTTCACGGCGGACGAGGTGCCGCACACGGCCCCGGCCGGGACGAAGGTCGGCACCCTCACGGTGGGCGACGGCGGGGTGGCCGGCGCGGTACAGGTGCCCGTCGCCCTCCAGAAGGACCTCGCCGAACCCGCCCTCGCGGACAAGCTGACCCGCCTGGGCTGACCGCCGGCCCGTCCGGGCAGCACCGTTCACCCGCCCCCGCGGCCGCCCGGCCGCGGGGGCTTTCGCGTGACCGGGCGAGGGAGCCACGGCGCGGGGCTGCGTGCTAGCGTCACGAAACGGGGCAGGTCGCCGGTCGCGGCAACGGGACACGGCCGACAGCAGAAGACAGGACACGGGGAGTGCCTTCAGGTGGCCACTGCGGAGCCGACACGCGCCGACAACGCCGATCCGGGTTCGGGAGCCGGCCGGCGGCCCCGCGTGCCCACGCCCCGCACGGACGGCGGGGAGAGCGCAAGCCCCGGTCGGCATCCGGCGGGCGGCGACCGTGAGCCCGGCCGTGCCGGGCGGAAGGCGCCCGCCGCGCTGAGGGCCGCCTTCCTGGCCCTGCGTGAGCGCATGCTGCGCCACCCCGTGCTCTCCGTCACCGTTCTGGCCGGGGCGCTGCACATCGCCTGGTTCTTCACCTTCGCGAACAGTGGCGGCGACCTCGCGGCGCAGGACGCCTGGGCGGAGTTCGTCGGCCGGCACCCGGGCTCGGCGTACAACCTCGCCTGGTACGGCGGCACCCACCCCGTGTCGTACAGCGTGGTCTCGCCGTATCTGATGTCCGTGCTCGGCGTCCGCACGACGATGATGATCGCGGGAACACTGTCCGCCGGGCTGCTGACGATGCTCCTGATCCGCAGCCGGGCGGTCCGCAACCCGCTGTGGGCGTCGCTGGCGGGTCTCTTCGGCCTGCTGGCCAACGCGGCGTCGGGGCGGGTGACGTTCGGGCTCGGCATGATGTTCGGTCTGGGCGCCGTCGCGACGGTCTTCTGCTGGCCGTACCGCTGGCGGTACGAGCGCTGGGCCAAGGGGCTGTGCGCGGCGCCGCTGGCCGCGCTGGCCACGATGGCCTCGCCGGTCGCGGGCCTGTTCGTGGGTCTGGTGGCGGTGGCCCTGTTCCTGCAGAAGCGCCGCCCGGGCGCCTGGGCGCTGGGCGTGGCACCGAGTGTGGTGGTCGCGCTGTCGACCTGGCTGTTCCCCTTCTCCGGCACCCAGCCCATGGCCTTCGGCTCGGCGGTGCTGCCGATGGTGTACGCGGGCCTGGTGTGCGTGTTCGTGCCGCGCACCTGGACGTCCGTGCGGATCACTTCGGCGGTCTACGGCCTGTCCGTGCTGCTGGTCTGGGCGATCAGCTCCCAGATCGGCTCCAACATCACGCGTCTCGCGATGCTCTTCGCCGGGGTGGCCCTGGTGGCCGCGCTGCCGTTCACCGTGAAGCGGACCCGCACGTGGTACGCGCTCGTGCTCGCGATCGTCGGCTTCGTCGGCTGGATCGGCTTCAAGTCGGCCGACGACGTCGTCCACACCACGCCGGCCGCCTCCTGGGCGCGCGAGCTGGCTCCGCTGGTGAACGAGTTGCAGGAGGTGGGCGCCGAGAAGGGCCGGGTGGAGGTCGTGCCCGCCCGCTCGCACCGGGAGGCCTCGGCCCTCGCTCCGTACGTGAACCTGGCCCGGGGCTGGCTCCGCCAGGCCGACATGGAGCGCAATCCGCTCTTCTACGACGACACGCTCAACTCGGCGAACTACCACGAGTGGCTGAAGCGCTGGGCCGTGCACTACGTGGTGCTGCCCAAGGGCGAACCGGACGGCGACGGCGGCGAGCGCGAACGGGAGCTGGTGCAGCGGGGTCTGCCGTACCTGAAGCAGATCTGGGGCGACGCCAACTGGCAGCTGTTCCAGGTGACCAACCCGACTCCGCTGGCGGAGCCCGACGCGGTCGTCCAGCGCGCCGAGCAGGGCGAGTGGACGATCGACGTGCGGCAGCCGGGCCGCGTCCTGGTCCGGATGCCGTACTCGCCGTGGCTGAGCCTCGTCGACGCCGAGGGCAGGAAGCTGGAGGCGCCGCAGGAGACGGAGGCCTCCAAGAGCGCCCCGGAGGGCACGCCGAAGACGTACGACAACGTCAACGGCTGCCTGATGGAGACGGAGGAGACCGCCGAGGGCGACAAGTGGACGATGCTGATCGCCCCCGAGGCCGGTACCTACCGGCTGTCGGCGCCCTACGACGTGCCGCGCGGCACACCGTGCCCGGACGAGCTGAAGTAGAAGAACAGTCGTTCATGTAGGTGAACAGAGGTCAGTGAGCCGAACATTTTTACTGGCTCTTGACCTCCCCCTTCCTTGTCGTGCCCGCGTCGACACAACCACGATGAGCGGGCACTTCGCGCCTTGCCTCGCCCCTACCCCGCTCGTGCGAAGTGCCAGCCAGCTGAGCGGAGTTCACAAGGCGGACCCCGGAAGGGGGCACATGAACGGTCTCGACTGGTCCGTGCTCATCGGCTACTTCGCCGTCATGGTGGCGATCGGCGTGTGGTCGCACAAACGCGTGGACAACGTCAGCGACTTCTTCACGGCCGGCGGCAAGATGCCCTGGTGGCTGTCCGGCATCTCGCACCACATGTCGGGCTACAGCGCGGTGATGTTCACCGGGTACGCGGGCATCGCCTACACGTACGGCGTCACGTCCTTCGTCACCTGGTCCTTCCCCATCGCCCTCGGCATCGCCATCGGCTCCAAGCTGTTCGCGCCCCGCATCAACCGGCTGCGCTCACGGCTGCACGTGGCCTCCCCCCTGGAGTACCTGAAGAACCGCTACAACCTGCCCACCCAGCAGGCGCTGGCCTGGTCCGGCATGCTGCTGAAGATCGTGGACGTGGCCGCGAAGTGGGCGGCCATCGCCACCCTGCTCTCGGTCTTCACCGGCATCTCCCTGAACCAGGGCATTCTGATCACCGGTGTCATCACGGGCATCTACTGCACGATCGGCGGCCTGTGGGCGGACGCCCTGACCGAACTCGGGCAGTTCGTCATCCAGCTGCTGGCCGGTGTCGCGATGTTCGTGGCCGTCGTCATGAAGCTCGGCGACCACGGCGGCTTCTTCGGCGTCTGGGACGAGCCCGCCCTCCAGGGCCACGGCAAACCGCTGGTCGGCCCGTACGGCACGGTGTTCCTGCTCGCCTTCCTCTTCATCAAGCTCTTCGAGTACAACGGCGGCATGCTCAACCAGGCCCAGCGCTACATGGCCACGAGCAACGCCCGCGAGGCCGAGCGGTCGGCGCGGCTGTCGGCGGTTCTGTGGCTGGTCTGGCCGCTCGTGCTGTTCTTCCCGATGTGGATGTCGCCGCTGCTGGTGGAGTCGCAGAAGGCGGACGGCTCCGACTCCTACGCCCTGATGACCGAGCAGTTGCTGCCCCACGGCCTGCTGGGTCTGGTCATCGTCGGCTTCTTCTCGCACACCATGGCCATGTGCTCCTCGGACGCCAACGCCATCGCGGCCGTGTTCACCCGGGACGTGGCGCCGGTGCTGTCGGCGCGGGCGCGGTCCTGGGGCGAGCGGACCGGGCTGCTGGCGGCGCGGCTGGCGACGGTCGTCTTCCTCGGTCTGTCGATGGCGGTGGCGACGCAGGTCGACTCGCCCACGTTCAAGGACATCATCACCGTGGTGATCAAGTGGGTGGCCGGCCTGATGGGTCCGATCGCCATCCCGATGATGCTCGGTCTGCTCCGGCCCTTCCGCCGGTCCGGTCCGACGGCCGCGCTCACCAGCTGGGCGATGGGCCTGCTCGCCTTCTGGCTGGTCAACTACCCGGTCAACTGGAGTGTGGACGGCGGGGTGCCGCTGGAGTACCAGGTGTCGATCCCGCTGGCCGTGTCGCTGGTCCTGTACGTCCTGATCGGCTACGTGAAGCCGGAGGACACCCCGGAGCGGCTCGCGATCATCGAGCGGGTCAACCTGGACGGCGACGACGCCTCCGGCGCTGCGGCCGCGGTTCCGGCACCGGCACCGGCGGGCGGGGCGGAGAACGCGGTGGGACGGACCCGGGTGGGCGACTAGGACCCGCTCCGGTGGAAGCCGGGTGGGTGACTGGGACCCGCTGCGGCCGAACCCGGGCGTCCGGTGCCCCGGCCTCGGGGCACCGGACGGGCTCAGCGCACTTCCTGGATGCGGATCTGGTTGCCCGCGGGGTCGCGGAAGGCGCAGTCGCGGATGCCGTACGGCTGCTCGGTCGGCTCCTGGACGATCTCGGCGTTGCCGGCCCGCACCCTTGCGAAGGTGCCGTCGAGGTCCTTGGTGGCCAGAAGGATCCAGCCGTAGGTGCCCTTGGCCATCATCTCGGTGATGGTGCGGCGCTCGTCCTCGGTGATGCCGGGGTCGACGGCCGGCGGGGCCAGGAGGAGGGACGTGCCGGGCTGGCCGGCGGGGCCGACCGTGATCCAGCGCATCCGGCCGTCCCCGACGTCCTTGCGGACCTCGAAGCCGAGGACGTCGCGGTAGAAGGTCAGTGCCGCCTCCGGGTCGTCGTGCGGGAGGACGCTGGTGTGAAGGGTGATGTCCATGCCGGTCACGCTAATCGCGGGCGCGGATGCGGCGCTTCTCGATTCCTGATCATGCGCGTGGGTAGCGGGCCAGCCAGCCCGGGGAGGAGCCCGCCGGGCCGTGCAGTGCGGGGCCCTGGGTCATCTCCATGGCGAAGTCGTCGGCGAGTTCCAGGATCGTGGGGCGGCCCTCCAGCTCGGCCAGCCACGCCGGGGGAAGCGCCGTCTCGCCGTGCAGCGCGCCGAGCAGGCCGCCGGTCAGGGCACCGGTCGCGGCGGAGGGGCCGCCGTGGTTCACGGCGAGCCGCAGTCCGTGCCGTACGTCCTCGCCGACGAAGGCGCAGTACACGGCGGCGGCGACCAGCCCGTCCGCCGTGCCCTCGCCGATGAGCCCTCTCACCCGAGCCGGACCCGGCAGCCCTTGCCGTACCGCGCCCAGCGCGTGCCGCAGGGCGTCCACGACGGGCTCGTGCCCCGGCCGGGGGACGAGCTGCGCGAGGGCCCGCTGCACGGCCCCGTCCAGGCTCTCCCCGCGGGCCAGCCCGTGCACGATCAGGGCGTAGGCACCGGCCGCCAGGCAGCCGGTGGGGTGGCCGTGCGTCTGCGCCGCGCACTCCACGGCGAGCTGGCCGACGAGTTGCGGCTCCCAGCCGACCAGCAGCCCGAACGGCGCCGACCGGCCGGCGGCCTCGGGTCCGCGCTCGCCCGGGTTCTTCGGCGCCTCCGGGGTGCCCATCGTCTCGTCGCCGAGTCCGAGCAGCAGCGCGCGCGTCGCGTGCCGGCGGGCGTACAGCCACTCCTCGTGGGCCAGCCATCCGTCGTCCTTGCGCCGCAGGTCGGGTCCCCAGTCGCGCTGGGTGGCGACCCAGCGCCGGTACGCCCGGTGCAGGTCGGTGGGCGGATGCCAGGCCCCGGTGTCCCGCCGTACCTGGGCGCGGATCAGCCCGTCCACGGAGAACAGGGTCAGCTGGGTGAGGTGGGTGACGGCACCACGCCGGCCGTGGGCGGGGGCCAGGTCGGCCAGGCCGTCCGCGCCGTGCGCTTCCCGGATGCCGTCGAGGTCCAGCCCGTCGACGGGCGCGCCGAGGGCGTCGCCGACGGCGACCCCGAGCAGCGTCCCGCGCACCCGGCTGCGGAAGTCCTGCTGCTCGGCACGCCCCCAGACGGCACCGGCTGTCCCGCTCACCCGGGCCTCCCCTCGGCACTGTCCGCACCGCTGTCCGTACGTACGACGCCCAGCACTGTATGCGAACGGGCGTGGTCGGTCAGGGCTCGGAAGGTGTGGAAACCTTCACGTGGTGACGAGCGCCTCCCGGCGGCAGCGGACGAACTCCCGGACGACGGGGTCGGCGTCGCCGGCGGGCGCCCAGGCGACACCCACCCGGCCCGGGACTCACCCCGGTGACGGGCCGGTGGACGACGTCCGGGCGGGTGGGGAAACGGGCGGTGGATGCGGGGGGCAAGGGCGAGGGCGATGCCGTCACCGTTGGCGATCGTGCTGCGTCACTCGTCGGGCTGTTCGGTGACGGCGCCGACGCGTACCGGTCGGTCGTCGTGCCCGTCCGCGGCCAGCCAGTGGTCCCGCCGCCGTCCGGTCCCGGCCGGGGCGGCGACGAACGGTTCGTCCCAGCTCGCGAAACGCGATCACCTTCCGGGCGGCCAGGGGATGCGCCTCGGGCGGCACGACGCAGCGGGGTGCGCTGAACGGGGCCGCCACCCGCAGCGCCTCCTGCCCGGGGAACGGCAGCCGTACGAGGGCGACGTCGACGTCCGCGTCCGCGAGCCCGGCGGTGGGGCTCGACCAGGCGGGCCCGCCGCATCTCGACGCGCCAGCCCGGCCGGCACCGGGCGAACTCCGCGACGATCGGCTGCGTCGCCTCGTTGGCGGCGCCGGCGATGAAACCGAGCCGCAGGACGCGAGCAGCCCGGCTCGCCGCGGACCTCGTCTCCCGCAGCGCCGCCTCCCAGCCGGACAGCAGGGCGGGCGCCCGCTCCGCGAACGTCCGCCCCGGTTCCGTGAGGGCCGTGCCCGGGGCTCGACCGGGTGAACAGCTCCATCCCGAGCCCCGCCTCCACCCGGCGGAGCTGCTTGGTCAGCGTGGGCCGGGAGACGAACAGCCGCTCGGCGGCCCGGTGAGGGTGCCTTCCTCCGCCGCGGCGACGAAGTACCGCAGCAACCGAGTGTCGACGTCCGGCTCTGGACGCGGCCGCACTCGGCCTGGACACCACCTGATCCGAAAAAGCGTGAGCATCTGGGCCCTTGGTGTCATCGGGGCGCTCATGTGAGTGAGCGGAGGACACTTTTCGGGCAAGTGTTCGCGCTTTTACACGGCCCTGTGCTCCGCCGAGCGTGCCCGGCCGTCACGGCAACGGCCCGGACGCGAGGCCCGGAAGGCCCGTTCGCAGCCGTCACAGGTCGGGAGGGGATCCGGGAGTGCGCGGGCGGGGGACCTGCGGACGGAGCGCGGGCAGGACCGGGGGAAGGTCGGCGGTGAGGCGGCGCTCCAGGAAGGCCGCCGGATGACGGACCGGCTCCTGGGGCAGGCCGCTCGTCAGGGTGCGCTCCACCGCGGTCGCGGGCACGCCCCGCTCCAGCCAGACCGCGACGGCCGGTACGAGACGGCGGACGTCCCGCTCGGTGAGCAGGAGCCGGGAGTCGTGCACACGGAGCCGGGTGAGCAGTTCGGCCGCCGGTGCGTGATCGCGCTCCGGCCCCGGTACGGCGGGCTCGGCACCCGTGGCCCGGGCAGACACGCACACAACACCCCCGGAGACAACAGGCACGCCGGACGCGCCGGACACGGCAGACGCGACAGACGCGACAGACGCGGCGGTGGCGGCGGACGCGGTGGACGCGGCAGGCAGGGCCCCGGGCACGGCAGACGCGGCGGACGGGGGCACAGCGGGGACGGACGCGGGCACAACGGACGCAGGCACGGACACGACGGACGCGACGGACGGAACAGACCCGGCAGACAGGGCCCCAGACACGGCAAACGCGGCGATGGCGGCGGACGCGGCAGGCAGCGACCCAGGCACGGCGGACGGAACGGAGGCAGCGGACGGAAGTACGGCGGAGACGTTGGCCCAACGGACACGGGCACAGACACGACCGACACAGCGGACGGAGCGGACGACAGCCCAGACACGGCGGACGCGGCAGACACGGCAGGCAGATGCGCGGCGGGGACGGGCACGTGCACACCGGACGCAGGCACGGACACGGCGGACCCGGACATGGAAACGGCGGACGCGACGGGCGGGGGCCCGGGCGCGGTGGGGCGAGGAAGCGGGCCGGGCGGCGGCCGCCCGGACGGAGCCGGGCTTGTTGCGGGAGATCGTCCGGGTCACGACTCGGCCCGATGGAAGACGCTCCTTGGTGCGTGCGAGGTAACCGTGCTCCTCCAACTCCCGCAGGGCCGCGGCGATACGGATCTCGCCCTCGGGGAACTTGCCCACCAGCGCCTTGACCCCGACCGGCGCCCCGGCGGGCAGCGACTGGATGTGGACCGCCGGCCCGATCGCCGTCAGGGACAGCGCGGGATGCTGGAGGAGGCGGTTGCCGACCACGGTGAAGTGGTCGTGGTGGGGGTGGTTGTCGTGCTCGACACCACCGGGTAACGGCCGGACGCGGGGCGCGCGTGCGCGCTAGGGTTCTGCTCAGTCATCAGGAAGGGCTCACTTCCTCGGTGATCAGGCCCGCGCATTGGGATGCCAGTCCCGGCGGGGGCCGCATCATGTCTGCGGTTGTTGCGGCGGACGCTGCACCATGAACACCCTGCGGCACCGGCCGGGACGGCAGGGGCGGGTTCGGTTCTTTCCCCGGTTCTTTGGTCTTCGGCGTCGCGTCGGACCGGGACACGCCCGGCCACGACCCGGTGGCACCTCGGCCCGTAGGGGCCCGACAGGGCCGGGCCCGTGTCATCGCCGCAACGATCGGTTCGCACCGCCACGATGCGCGGTCCGCGCCCGCCTTCCGCGTCGCAGGCGGCCGGGTCGGGGACACGCGGGACCCGGTCACCGCGCGCGTCGGTCACTCCGGCTCGAGAAACCTACCGGGCCCGGACACCGGGCAGTGGGACCGGCCGAAGGTGGACCTTCCGACTGGCCGACCGCGATCGGCATGGGGAAGGGTGTGTTCATGACCACCACCAGACACACCCTCTCCCTCGCCACCACCGTCCTCACCGGCGTCCTCGCCCTCTACATCGCCCTCGTCGCCTTCGGGAACATCACCGACTTCGGCACCAACCAGCAGTTCGTGCGTCACGTCCTGGCGATGGACACGACCTTCAAGGACGACGACCTGATGTGGCGGGCGATCACGAACACGGGCGTCCAGGACGCCGCGTACGTCGCGATCATCGTGTGGGAGACGGTGGCGGCGCTCGTGCTGATCTGCGCGACCTGGCTCTGGATACGCCGGGACCACGCCACCGCGCGACGCATGACCACGTACGGCACGCTCATGCTGATGCTGCTCTTCGGCGCCGGGTTCATCGCGATCGGCGGCGAGTGGTTCTCGATGTGGCAGTCCGCGGACTGGAACGGGCTGGACGCGGCGACGCGGGTGTTCCTGCTGAGCGGAGTCGTGCTGATCGTCGCGCACCTGCCGTCGCCGCAGACGGAGACGGAGGCGACGGGGGAGGCGAAGGGCGAGGCTACTCGACCACGGTGACCGTCGTGCCGGGGGTGCCGAACTCCCAGAGCGCGTCGCCGTCCGCCTTGGGCAGGCGTATGCCGCCCGTCTGCGCACCGGCGGCCGACGGAGGGGGCGACGAACCGTCCACGGCGTTGGAGAAGGCGATCCAGACGCCGTCCTCCTGGCCGAAGTACATGATCTGCTCGATCCGCACCCCGTCGGAGCCGGTCGTGGGCTCCTCGCGGCGGGTCCCCACGCTGTACGCGCCGGGGGCCGGGTCGACCGTGCCGGGCCACACGGTGAAGGAGCGGCGGGTGGCGTCGCTGGCGTCCACCAGCCACACCCGGTCCTGGCCGACCGAGTAGACGATGCGCCGCCCGGTGCCGGAACCGTCCGGCACCCGGGCCGGCGCGGTCTCCTCCTGCGTCGGCCGCGCGTCCGCCGACGCCGAGGGGCGGGGCTTCGTGGCCGCGGCGGTGGGATGGGGGCCCTGGTCCGCCTGCACGGTCAGGACGCCCACCGTCGCGATCGCCCCCACGGTCAGACCGGAGACCCAGGCCCATGAGGGAAGTCGGGCAGGCACGGGCACGCATCTCCTCAGCTACGAGAACCCCGACACACCGGGGGCCCGATCATCGTACTGCGGGCGGCCCGTGCCCCGGCCCGGGAGTCACCGTCCCCGGCCCGGGAGTCACCGTGCCCCGGCCCGGGAGTCAGTCCAGCACCGGCAGCAGCTCCGGCAGGTGGCCGTCCGACGCCGTCGCCGCCCGCTGCCTCTCCTGCGGCACCGGGCCGTACAGCGTCGTCCGGGGCCTGGCCGGGCGACCCGCCGTCTCGGCGACCGCGATCAGGTCCTTGACCGACTTGTACGAGCCGTACGACGAGCCGGCCATGCGGGAGATCGTCTCCTCCATGAGCGTGCCGCCGAGGTCGTTCGCACCGGAGCGGAGCATCTCCGCCGCACCCTCGGTGCCCAGTTTCACCCAGCTCGTCTGGATGTTGGGGATGTGCGGGTGCAGGAGGAGACGGGCCATCGCCGTCACCGCGCGGTTGTCGCGCATCGTGGGGCCTGGCCTCGCGATGCCCGCCAGGTACACCGGCGCGTTGGTGTGGATGAACGGCAGCGTCACGAACTCCGTGAAGCCGCCCGTGCGTTGCTGGATGCCGGCGAGGGTGCGCAGGTGGCCCAGCCAGTGGCGGGGCTGGTCGACATGGCCGTACATCATCGTGGAGGAGGAGCGGATGCCCAGCTCGTGGGCGGTCTCGATCACCTCGATCCAGGTGGCCGTGGGCAGCTTGCCCTTGGTGAGGATCCAGCGGACCTCGTCGTCGAGGATCTCCGCCGCCGTGCCCGGGACCGAGTCCAGGCCCGCTTCCTTCGCCGCGCTCAGCCACTCGCGGACCGACATGCCGGTGCGCGTCGCGCCGTTGACGACCTCCATCGGCGAGAAGGCGTGCACGTGCATGCCCGGCACGCGCTCCTTCACCGCCCTCGCGATGTCGAAGTACGCCGTGCCCGGCAGGTCGGGATGGATGCCGCCCTGCATGCAGACCTCGACCGCGCCCACGTCCCAGGCCTGCTGCGCACGGTCGGCGACCTGCTCCAGGGAGAGCGTGTACGCGTCGGCGTCCGTGCGGCGCTGGGCGAAGGCGCAGAAACGGCAGCCGGTGTAGCAGACGTTGGTGAAGTTGATGTTCCGGGTGACGATGTACGTCACGTCGTCACCGGAGACGGACCTGCGCACGTCGTCGGCCACCCCGCACAGGGCGTCCAGCGCCGGGCCGTCGGCGTGCAGCAGGGCGAGGGCCTCCTCGTCCGTCAGCTTCGTGGGGTCGTCGGCGGCCGTCGCCAGCGCCTGGCGCACGTCGGTGTCGATGCGCTCCGGTGCCATGCCGGGGGCGGCGGCCTCGCGCAGGGCGCCCCAGTCGCCGTACACCTCGTCGAAGTCGTCGCGGCGGTCCGACGTGCGGCCCTCGGTGTCGATGGCCGTGTGCAGGTCGGTGCGGCCGGAGGCGGTGAACGCCTCGTCCGGTTCCTGCCACGGGCGGCCCTCCACCGTCGCGTCCTCGCGGGCCAGGCCCGTGGCGGGGTCGGCGAGGGCCGCCACGTGCGGGCGCAGCCGCGGGTCCAGCCAGGGTTCTCCGCGCCGGACGAACTCCGGGTAGACGCAGAGACGTTCACGCAGTGCGAAGCCGGCCGCCCGGGACCTCGCGGCGAGTTCGTCGATCTGCGGCCAGGGGCGTTCGGGGTTGACGTGGTCGATGGTGAGGGGGGAGACCCCGCCCCAGTCGTCGATGCCCGCGCCGATCAGCCGCTCGTACTCCGCGTCCACCAGGTTCGGGGGCGCCTGGAGACAGGCCGACGGGCCCATGAGGTGCCGGGCGACGGCCACCGTGGCGACCAGTTCGTCCAGCTCCGCGTCCGGCATGCCGCGCATCGCGGTGTCCGGCTTGGCGCGGAAGTTCTGGATGATCAGTTCCTGGACGCCGTGGTAGGCGCGGGAGACCTTGCGCAGGGCGAAGAGCGACTCCGCGCGCTCCTCGTAGGTCTCGCCGATGCCGATGAGGAGGCCGGAGGTGAAGGGGACGGAGGAGCGGCCGGCGTCCTCCAGGACGCGCAGCCGGACGGCCGGTTCCTTGTCCGGGGAGCCGTGGTGGGGGCCGCCGGGCTCGGACCACAGGCGGGTCGCGGTGGTTTCGAGCATCATGCCCATCGACGGGGCGACCGGCTTGAGCCGCTGGAAGTCCGTCCAGGTCAGGACGCCGGGGTTGAGGTGCGGCAGGAGGCCCGTCTCCTCCAGGATGCGGATGGAGACGGCGCGGACGTAGGCGATCGTGTCGTCGTAGCCGTGCGCGTCGAGCCACTCGCGCGCCTCCGGCCAGCGGTCCTCGGGCTTGTCGCCGAGGGTGATCAGCGCTTCCTTGCAGCCGAGGGCGGCGCCGCGGCGGGCGATGTCGAGGACCTCGTCGGGGGACATGAACATCCCGTGTCCCGCGCGGCGCAGCTTGCCGGGGACGGTGACGAAGGTGCAGTAGTGGCACTTGTCCCGGCACAGCCGGGTCAGCGGGACGAAGACGCTCTTCGAGTACGTGATGACGCCGGGGCGGCCGGCGGCCTCCAGGCCCGCGTCCCGGACCCGGGCGGCGGACGCGGTGAGGTCGTCGAGGTGCCCGCCGCGGGCCTGGAGCAGCACCGCGGCCTCGGACACGTCGAGGGCGACACCGTCCCGTGCCCGTCTGAGGGCGCGACGCAGGGCGTTCTCGGTGGGGCCCGCCGGGCCGGTTCCGGGGGTCGCGGAAGTCGTCATCCTTCGAGCATACGAGCGGAGTGATCAGGGCGCGGGGGCCCGCCCCGGCCGGTGCCCGACCGCCCCCTGCCGCGGCCTCGCCGTCCCACCGCGCGGTTTCCCGCTCTCCATCCCCCGAACCCCTTGCCGTGCCCGGGAGTTCACGGCTCGATACGAGGGTTGCACGCACCACCCGGCACCACCCTGCACCACCCACGTCAGGTCACTCACGACACCTGGGAGCGGCAGCATGTGCGAGGACGACCACACCGGGATCGGCAGGCGCGCGGTGTTCGCGACGGGAGCCGCCGCCGCGCTCACGTGGGGAAGCGTGAGTTTCGCGTCGGCGGCACCCCGGGAGCAGCGGCGACGAACGGTGCGCGGGACCCTGCCCACCGGCTCGCCCGACTTCGTGTACGTCCCCGTCGAGATCCCGGCCGGCGTCCGGGAGATCCACGTCGCCTACTCCTACGACCGTCCCGCCGTCCCGGCCGGCACCGCGGGCAACGCCCTCGACATCGGCCTCTTCGACGAGCGCGGCACCGGTCTGGGCGGCCGGGGCTTCCGGGGCTGGTCGGGCGGCGCGCGCACGGAGTTCTTCGTCCGGGCGGACGACGCGACCCCCGGGTACCTGCCGGGGCCGGTGCGGCCGGGCACCTGGCACATCGCGCTCGGCCCGTACACGGTGGCTCCGCAGGGACTGTCGTACGAGATCACGATCACGCTGACGTACGGCGAGCAGGGTGAGACCGCGCGGCCGGTGTATCCGCCCGAGCGGGCCAAGGGGCGCGGGCGGGCCTGGTACCGGGGCGACTGCCACCTGCACTCCGTGTACTCCGACGGCCGCTACACCCTCGCCGAGATCGCGCGGCTCGCACGGGAGGCGGGCCTGGACTTCATCAACTCCTCCGAGCACAACACGCACGCGGCGCACGCGCACTGGGCGCCGGAGGCCGGGGACGACCTGCTGGTCATGCTGGGCGAGGAGGTGACGACGCGCAACGGGCACGTCGTCGCCGTCGGCACCGACCCGGGCACGTTCGTCGACTGGCGCTACCGGGCCCGCGACAACCGCTTCGGCCGTTTCGCGCGCCGGATCCGCCGCTCCGGCGGCCTGGTCGTGCCGGCCCACCCGCACGCCACCTGCATCGGCTGCAACTGGAAGTTCGGGTTCGGGGAGGCGGACGCGGTCGAGGTGTGGAACGGGGCCTACACGCCCGACGACGAGGTGGCGCTGGCCGACTGGGACGGCATGCTGGCCGCCTCCGTGCGGAACGGCGGGGGGTGGCTCCCGGCGATGGGCAGCAGCGACTCCCACCGCGCCCCGGACGTGATCGGCCGCCCGCAGACCGTCGTCCTCGCCGACGACCTGACCCGGGAGGCGATCCTGGAGGGCATCCGGGCAGGACGGTCGTACGTCGCCGAGTCGGCGGCGGTGTCGCTGTCCCTCACCGCTTCCGGCGGCCGGGGCGAGCACGCCGGCATCGGCGGACGGCTGCGCGTGGACGACGACACCCCGGTCACCGTCCGCCTGGAGGCGGCGGGCGTCCCGCACGGCACGGTCCGCCTCGTCACGGACCAGGGCGTGCTGTTCACCAGCACCCTGCCGGCGTCCGGTTCGGGCGTCGTGGAGTGGCCGACGACCGCCTCGTACGCGGCGTACGTACGGGCGGAGCTACGCCACGCGACGGCGGCGGGGCCCTTGCCGGGAGCCCTGGCCGCGTTCACGAATCCCCTCTTCCTGGGGCGGGGGTAGACCGGCGGGGGACGTCGTCACCGGCAGAAGATGGCGTCACCGGCAGAGGACGTCGTCACCGGCAGAGGACGTCGTCACCGGTGGGCGCGCTCTCCCCGCGGCGGGCGTCACTCCGGATTCCCGCCGAGGAGCCGTCCGGCCGTGCGGGGTCCTTCAGCGGGCCAGGTCCGCGACGACCGCCGCGTGGTCGGAGGGCCACACGCCGTCCACGGGGCCGTCGCCGGCCCGGTGCGCGGTGCGTACCCGGCCGAGGCCGGCCGGGCCGGGCGGTCCCACGTGGATGTAGTCGATCCGCGCGCCCGCGGCCGGGCCGTGCGGGATGTACGGGTTGGTGCCGTCCCAGGTGGCGGACGGCGCCGACGGGTCGGCGTGCGCCCAGGCGTCGCGCAGGGCCGGCCCCCGGCCGTCGGGCGCCGGCCGGCCGAGGAGCAGGATCTCGGCGGAGTCGGGGGCCGCGTTGAAGTCCCCGGTGACGACGGGCGGGAAGCCGGTGCCGTGCCGGCGTCCGGCGACGAACTCCGCCAGGGCGGCGGCCTGTTCGCGGCGCACCGCGGAGGCGTGGGCGCCCGAGTTCAGGTGCGCGGTGAAGAAGGGCACCGGATGGCCGGGCGCGTCCAGGCGGGCGTAGAGCGCGAGGCGTCCGTCGTCCAGGTCCGCGGGGGCGGGCAGCCGCAGCGCGGCCCGCTCCACGACGGGCCAGCGGCTGAGCACCGCGTTGCCGATGCCGACCGTGTCGTCCCCGATCCGCCGCTGCCACCGCCCGGGGGCCTCGGAGGCGGCCCAGGCGCAGTGCAGGCCGAGTTCGCCGGCCAGCCACTCGGCGAGGTTCGCGCCGTCGTCCGCGGCCCACACCTCCTGGAGTCCGACGACATCCGGTTCCAGGTCCCGCAGCACGGCGAGGATCGCCTTCTGCCGGTCGGCCCACGGCCCGAACCGCCACCACAGATTCCAGGTCACGACCCGCACGACCGCACCACCCGCCTTTCCCCGCGCTCACCTTCCCTCCTGAGGTTTTCCGGGGAACATGGAGGCACACGAGACGGGAGTGTGAACGAACGATGTCGAAGTCTCCCCACGCCGGGAACCCGCCGTTCGCCGAGAGGAAGTACCGGGCCGTCACGGCCGTCCAGCGCCGCCTCAACGCGGTCGTCCGCCGCCTGCCGGCCCAGACCCTGCTGGAGACCACCGGCCGCGTCTCCGGCCTCCCCCGCCGCACACCGGTCGGCGGCCGCCGGGTGGGGGGCTCCTTCTGGCTGGTGTCGGAGTTCGGTGAGCGGTCCCAGTACATCCGCAACATCCGGGCCGATCCGCGGGTACGGGTACGCGTCCGGGGCCGCTGGTACACCGGGACGGCGCACCTCCTGCCCGACGACGACCCGGTCGCGCGCCTGCGCAGCCTCCCCCGGGCCAACAGCCTGGCGGTGCGGGCCATGGGGGCCGGGTCGGGGCTGCTGACGGTGCGGGTGGACCTGACGGGATGAGGGAGCAGGTGAGGGACCTGTGATCGGTGTCTCCGACGGCTGACGAGGTCGGCATGAACAAGGCAAACTGGCGTGGTTGTCAGGATGTCTAGGGGGACTGCATGGACGGACCACCGCGGGTGCCGGAGCAGCGGCGTCCCGACCCGGCCGCGCTGCGCTTCGGTGTGCTCGGGCCGGTGCGCGCCTGGCGCGACGGCGAGCCCCTGGCCACCGGCTCCCCGCAGCAGCGCGCCCTGCTGGCCGCCCTGCTGCTCCGCGAGGGCCGCACGGCCACGGCCGCCGAGCTGATCGACGCCCTGTGGGGCGGGGAACCACCGTCACAGGCACTGGCGGCGGTACGGACGTACGCGTCCCGGCTGCGGAAGGTGCTGGACCCCGGGGTCCTGGTGAGCGAGTCGGGCGGGTACGCGGTGCGGGGCCTGGGCGAGGGGGCGCTGGACGTCGCGGTGGTCCAGGACCTCGCCGCCGAGGCCGAGAAGGCGCGGAACGCCGGCGACCTGGGCCACGCCCGTGACGTCCTGCGCCGCGCGCTGGCGCTGTGGGACGGCGAGGTGCTGGCCGGCGTTCCCGGCCCGTACGCGCAGGGGCAGCGGGTCCGCCTGGAGGAGTGGCGGCTCCAACTCCTGGAGACACGCCTAAACATGGACCTGGAGCAGGGCTGCCACGCGGAGGCCGTCTCGGAGCTGACGGCCCTCACGGCGGCGCACCCGCTGCGGGAACGCCTGCGCGAGCTGCTGATGCTGGCCCTCTACCGCAGCGGACGCCAGGCCGAGGCCCTCGCCGTCTACGCCGACACCCGGCGCCTGCTCGCCGACGAGCTGGGCGTCGACCCGCGTCCCGGCCTCCGTGAACTCCAGCAGCGCATCCTGCGGGCCGACGCGGGCCTGGCCGAACCGCCGGCGCCGGCCGCGAAGACGGCGGCGCCCCCGGTGCGGCCCGCCCAGCTCCCCGCCACCGTCCCGGACTTCACGGGCCGCGCGTCATGCGTCCGCGAGCTGAGCGACGTACTGTCCTCGGCCTGCGGGGAGGGGAGCGAGGGCCGCGTGATGGCGGTCTCCGCCCTCGCCGGCATAGGCGGGGTCGGCAAGACCACCCTCGCCGTGCACGTCGCCCACCAGGCGCGGGCCGCCTTCCCCGACGGCCAGCTCTACGTCGACCTCCAGGGCACGGGCCCGCGGGCGGCGGAGCCGGAGACGGTACTGGGCTCCTTCCTGCGCGCCCTCGGCACGCCCGACGCGGCCGTCCCGGACTCCCAGGAGGAGCGGGCCGCCCTCTACCGCTCCGTCCTGGACGGCCGCCGCGTCCTCGTCCTCCTCGACAACGCCCGGGACGCCGCCCAGGTGCGCCCCCTGCTGCCCGGCACGGACGGCTGCGCGGCGCTGGTGACGTCGCGGGTGCGGATGCTGGACCTCGCCGGGGCCCAGCTGGTCGACCTGGACGTGATGTCGCCCGACGAGGCGCTCGCGCTCTTCACGACGATCGTGGGCGAGGAGCGGGTGGCCTCGGAGCGGGAGGCGGCGCTGGACGTGGTCGGGGCGTGCGGCTTCCTCCCCCTCGCCCTCCGCATCGCCGCCTCCCGCCTGGCGGCCCGCCGCACGTGGACGGTGTCCGTCCTCGCCGCCAAACTGGCGGACGAGCGACGCCGTCTGGACGAGCTGCAGGTCGGGGACCTGGCCGTCAAGGCCACCTTCGAACTGGGCTACGGCCAGCTGGAACCGGCCCAGGCGCGGGCGTTCCGGCTGCTGGGGCTGGCCGACGGCCCGGACATCTCCCTCGCGGCGGCAGCGGCGGTCCTGGACCTCTCCGCCGAGCAGACGGAGGACCTGCTGGAGTCCCTGGTGGACACGTCGCTGCTGGAGTCGGCGGCTCCGGGCCGGTACCGGTTCCACGACCTGGTCCGCCTCTACGCGCGTGCGTGCGCGGAGCGCGACGAGCATCCGCCGAGCGAACGGGGAGCGGCGCTGTCGCGGCTGCTGGACTTCTACCTGGCCACGGCGGCGGGGGTGTACGCGATCGAGCGGCCCGGGGACCGGACGGTCGCGCACTTCGCCCCCACCTCCTACGAGGGGCTCGCGTTCGAGGACCGGGGCGAGGCCCTCGACTGGCTCTTCACCGAGGCCCAGTGCCTGCTGGCCTGCGCACAGCAGCAGACGGCCGGAAGCGGACTGCGCCGGGCGGTCGACCTGCTCTGGGCCACGAAGGACCTGGCCGAGTCGGGGGCGAACGCCAAGCAGTACGAGACGGCGGCGACGACGCTGCGCGACGCGGCCCGCGCCACCGCCGACGTCCGGGCGGAGGGCCGGGCCAGAACGGCCCTGTCCAACGTCCACCTGGCAGCCGGCCAGTACGCCAAGGCGGACGAGGAGGCGAGCCGTGCCCTCGACCTGGCCGCCGAGGCGTCGGACGCGGCACCGGTCGGCTGGGCCGCCACCGACCGGGGGATCATCGCGCTCAGTCAGGGGCGTCACGAGGAGGCCGAGGAACTGCTGACCATCGCACGCGACGGCTACCGCGCCGACGGCAACCGCCCCGGCGAGGCCAGCGCGCTGTGCAACCTCTCCAGGCTCCACGAGCGCATGGACCGGACGCACAGCGCGATCACCCTGGCCCAGCAGGGCGTGGAGATCTTCCGGCAGCTCGGCCTCACCCTGCGCCTGGCGAACGCCCGCTACGCACTGGGCGTCGCGCTGCTGCGGGCGCAGCAGCACGCGGAGGGCCTGCGGCAGATGTCGGACGCCCTGGTGATGTTCGGCAACAACCGCCAGCGCCTGTGGGAGGGGACCGCCCATTTCCGCATCGCCCAACTGCACCTGGCCGCTCGGCGGCCCGCCCCGGCCGCCCAGCACGCCGAACAGGCCCTGGCGATCGGGTTCATCGGCGGTGATCTCATCAGGGGGAGCGTGCTGAACACGCTGGGGCAGAGCCTCGACGCCCTGGGCCAGACCGACCGCGCACGCGCCTGCTGGCACGAGGCGCTGACCCTGCTCGAACACGCCGGCGCTCCCGAGGCGTCCGAGGTGCGCCGCCTGCTCAGGTTGCCGGTGGACGCGGCCTGAGGGCGGCGGGATCGGCGTTCATCGAACGTTTATGACCGCACGCCAGGCTCTGTACCGATCCGTCGCGTCGGGGGGCAGACGGGTCGCCGGCGGGGCCGTCCACCGGGTGGCCCCGCGCAGGTCCTCTGTCCGGCGACACTCGGGGGAGTCGCCGGACGGAGGCGACCCACATCCGGTTACGAGCCCCAGGGGGAGAACCATGAACGAGACCGAGAACACGCCGGCCGAGATCACCACCATGGAGAACCACGCACCCGCGCCGCCCGCCGACGGCCGGGCGACGCTTCTGGAGAACCACGCTCCCACGCCGCCGGCCATGGAGCAGGTGACGACCATGGAGAACCACGCCCCGGCCCCGCCCGCGCTGGACCTGGACCGGGACGGGATGTAGACCTTCGTCCCACACGGGGATCGGCCGCGGCGGCGCGGAGGGGAGCCGCCGCGGCCGCCGTGTGCCCGGACCCGGTCGACCCCGCCTCGCTCGGGGACGACGCGGGCGGGGACGGCGCGGTACCGCCTCGTGCGGGGACGGCCCGGCCGCGGTGCCGCCTCGGCAGGGGACGGCGCGGCCCCGCCTCACGTCACGTCGTGCGGGCCGTGCCCGTCCCCTTCTCCGCGTCCAGCGCGTACACGCAGCGGTCCTTGCTGCACGCGTACACGATGCCGTCGCGGACCACGGGGGACCCCGTGATCTCGCCGCCGGTCGCGAGCTTCCACCGGAGCCGGCCGTCGTCGGCCTTCAGGGTGTAGAGCAGGTGGTCCGTGGAGCCGAAGTGGATGCGGCCCTCGGCGACCGCGGGGGCGCCCACGATGTCGCCGCCCGCCTGGAAGCGCCACTTGGGGGTGCCCGTCACCGCGTCCAGGGTGTAGAGGCCCTTGCCGCTGCCCACGTGGACGTGACCGGCGGCGACCAGGACGGGGTCGGTCGCGGAGCGCGCCTCCGTGGCGATGCGCCAGCGGTCGCGGCCGTCGGTGGCGTCGAGGGCGTAGACCGTGCCGAGGTAGTCGGCCAGGTAGACGCCGCCGCCGGTCACCGCGGGCCCCGGCACGAAAGCGGGCGGGGCGAGGAAGACCGCGGGGGCCTCGAAGTGCCAGCGGACGTGACCGGAGGCGACCTCCAGGGCGAGGACCCGGGTGCCCGCGCAGACGTAGACGTAGCCGTCGGGTGCGTGGGTCACGCGGACCGGCACCCCGCCGCAGGAGGCGGCGTCACCGATCGGGTACGACCATCTCTCGTCGCCGGTACGGGCGTCCAGGGCGCGCAGCCGGGCGTCCTGCCAGACGTACACCGTGCCGTCGTGGACCGCCGCGCCCGCCTCCGGGGACTCGAAGTCGCTCTGGCAGCCGGTGATCTCCCACAGTTTCCGGCCGTTCGAGGCCTCCCGGGCCTGGACGCCGCCGCCCCGGGTGGCGGTGACGACCGTGCCCCGGGCGGCCTGGAGGGAGTACACCCAGGCGTCGGTCTGCACGCGCCACAGGTCGCCGCCCTCGCGGGCGTCCAGGGCGAAGAGGGTCGGCCCGTCGGAGGCGTGGATGCGGCCGTCCGCGACCGACATCGACCAGGCGACGTCCCGGGTCTTGAAGCGGCGGCGCCCGGTGGCCACGTCCAGGGCGTGCACCTCGAAGGAGGTGACGTAGACGAGGTCCCCGTCGACGGACGGGGTGCCCCAGACGTCGTTGGACATGCGGAAGCGCCACGGGCGCCAGCCGGCCGGCGACGCCTCGGGGGGCGCGGCGGGGGCGGGCGGGGCCGCCGGTACGGCGGGGTCGGCGCCGTTCACGCCCGGGCGGGGCCGGGACCAGGACGCGGCGAGGGCGGACTCCGGCGGGGGCGCGGCGACGGCGGCGGCCCGCATGTCGGCGACGCGCGGGCCGGGCCCGATGGGGACCGAGACACCGGCCAGCCGGACCGGGCCGGTGTCGGGAGCGCCGACGGGTGCGGGCACCGGCGGGGCGTGCACGGGCGGCGCCGGGACGACCGGGTCGTGGGAGGGCGGCGGCGGGAGCGGCGGCGCGGGTACGGCGGGGTGGCCGCCGGCCGGGGCACCGCGGCCGCCGGCCGTCGTGGCGAGCTTGACCGGGCGCCCGCCGCGGCGGCCCTCGATCAGGCTCACCGCCCGCTCCGGCAGCCACGCCGACGCCGTACCGCTGTCGTCGGAACCGGAGCCGAACAGGTGCGGGGCGAGCTGAGACTGCAGGTCGGCCGGGTTGGGGCGGGCCGTCGCCTCCATCTGCATGCAGGACTCGATGAGCGGGCGCAGCTCGTCCGGAAGGCCTTCGAGGTCGGGGCCCTCGCGCAGCAGCATGAAGACCGTCTCGACCGGGTTGGCGCCGTGGAAGGGCGGGTGTCCGGTGGCGGCGAAGACCAGCATCGAGCCGAGCGAGAACACGTCGCTGGCGCCGGTGACGCTGCGCGAGTCCTTCGCCTGCTCGGGGGACATGTAGGCGGGGGTGCCGACGGCGACGTTCGTCATCGTCAGGCGGGTGTTCGAGACGCCGGACGCGATGCCGAAGTCGATCACCCGGGGGCCGTCCTCGACGACGAGGACGTTGGAGGGCTTCAGGTCGCGGTGGACGAGTCCGGCGCCGTGGATCGACTGGAGCGCCTCCGCGACGCCCGCCGCCAGCCAGCGCACCGCCTGGGCCGGGAGCGGCCCGCACTCGTTCACTATCTCCTCGAGGGAGGGTGCGGGGACGTACGCGGTGGCCAGCCACGGGACGGCCGCGCGCGGGTCGGCGTCGACCACGGCCGCCGTGTAGAACCCGGAGACCGCGCGGGCCGCCTCCACCTCGCGCGTGAAGCGGACGCGGAAGAGCTGGTCCTCCGCCAGCTCCGTCCGGACCGTCTTGATCGCCACGCGCCGGCCGGACGCCGAGCGCGCGAGATAGACCAGCCCCATGCCGCCGGCGCCGAGCCGCCCCAGCACCTCGAACGGCCCGATCCGACGCGGATCGTGCTGTGTCAGCTGATCCACCACTTGCCTGCCACCTCCCCGTACGGGCCGCGCCACCCACATATGTACGCGACCGAAGTGCAGCGTCTCACCACCGCACCTCCGTGGCGCCACGCACCCCGATTCTTCCTGTCCGGAGCGCCGCTGGCGAACCTGGGGACAATCGGGGTGTCTCGCCTGTTCCCGGGCAAAGCGGCGCGCTCCTCGGGGGGCCGGTCAGCGTTGCAGCAGCGCGAACGACGCCCCCTGGTCGTCCGAGACCACGGCGACCCCTCCGTACGACGTCTCGAACGGCGGGACGCGCACCCGCCCTCCCAGCCGGGCCACCGCGTCGAGCGCGGCCGCTACGTCCTCGACCAGGAAGTGGACGAGGAAGTGCGGCGGCATCTCGGCGGCGAAGACGTCGGAGACCAGGGCGCGGCCGACGTCGGGGGCGGCGTCCGGGCCGAAGAGGGCGTCGTGGAAGAGGCCGCCGTAGAAGGCGTCGGCGGCCTCGGTGTCCCGGGTGTACAGCTCGGCCCAGACGAAGGAGCCCGGCTCGCGCCGGCGTCCGAAGCCGGGGAGGCCGTCCGGCTGCCAGAGGGCGAAGACGGCGCCGCCGGGGTCGGCGGCGAGGGCGGTGGTGCCCAGGCCGCCGACCGGGTGGGGCGGGACGACGACCTGCCCCCCGCCCGCCCGGATCCGGTCGGCCAGCGCGCCGGCGTCCGGGGTGTGGAAGTACACGGACCACACGGTGGGCATCCGGCCGTCCGTCTTGCGGACCAGCGCGGCCACGGGCTCGCCGTCCAGACGGGCGCACACGGGGCTCCCCCCGGCCTCCTCGGTCCCGTCGTCCTCCTCGAAGGTCCACCCGAAGAGGCCGCCGTAGAAGCGTTTGCCCGCCTCGACGTCCGAGAGCTGTGCGTCGACCCAGCAGGGGACGCCTTCCCGGTACGCGGAGGGAGACGACGATGGGTCGCTGGATGTCCGCTGCGCGGATGCCCCGTTTTCGGCCATGCCGTCAAAGTAACCGCGTCGCCCGCACCGCGCAGACCAGGCACACCAGGCTCTCCCCGCCCGTGCACCCCATTTGCAGTCGGCCGAATCGCGCTCAGATCACCCGTCGGTAAGCTGACTGCATGACAGGACAAGTGCGTACCGTCGACGGCCGCGTGGCCGGTCGACGTGGGCAGGCGACCCGGCAGAAACTGCTCGACTGCCTCAGCGAAATGCTCAGCTCCTCTCCCTATCGCGATGTCAAAGTCATCGATGTCGCCCGCAAGGCGGGCACCTCGCCCGCGACTTTCTACCAGTACTTTCCGGACGTCGAGGGTGCCGTCCTGGAGATCGCCGAGAACATGGCCGCCGACAGTTCGGGGCTGGCCGAGTTGACGGCGGGCCGCTCGTGGGTCGGCAAGGCCGGCTGGCAGACGGCGCAGGAACTCGTCGACGGGTTCCTGGAGTTCTGGCGGAAGAACGACGCCATTCTCCGGGTCGTGGACCTCGGTGCCGCCGAGGGCGACAAGCGGTTCTCCAAAATCCGTATGAAGATCCTCAACTCGGTGAACTCCTCGCTCGCGGAATCCGTCGCCGATCTCCAGGCCAAGGGCAAGGTCGACAAGGACGTGAACCCCGCGGCGATCGCCGGTTCACTGGTCGTCATGCTCGCGGCCGCCGCCTCGCACCAGAAGGGGTTCTCCTCCTGGGGCGTCCGGCAGGCGGAACTCAGACCCGCGCTGGCCCTGTTGACGCACCTGGGCGTCACGGGCAAGAAGCCCACGAAATAGCAGCGGGCGCCCGAAACAGCAGGCGTCCGAGCAGCAAGAGACCCACCGAGCAGCACGCCGGGCAGTCGCGCAGCATCCTGTCCTGTCATCCCCGCCGCGCCTGTGCCGCCCGACGTCGCGCCAATGCCGGCCGGTCCCGCACCACGTGCCGCACGACCGGTGCCGGCGCCGCAGCCCGCGCCCCGCAGCCCGCGCCCCGCGCCCCGGGCTCCGGGCCCCGGGCAGGACGGCGAGCCGCCCGTCGCGGAGCCGCCGTGCCTCCACCGCCTCGCCGGCCGCCCGCCGGACCCGGCGACCGCGTCCCGGTCCTGCTGCCGCACGGCACGCGGACCAGCGCCTCGCGGTGCGGCCCGCCGGCGGCCGTGACCACGACCGTCCGGCGACCGCCACCCGCGGACCGCGGACCGCCGACCACCGACCGTCCCGCCCGCTCCCCGTCGATGCGCCCGCCGGCACTCCGGGGCCGGGAACCGGGCCGCGTACGGGAACAGCCGCCCGCCCGGCCGGTGTTGTGCCGAGCACCGATGTCCGTATCCGCCGCACCCGCTGGAGGAGACCGTCATGGCCCTGACCCGTGAAGAGCGTGAGAAGTTCCTGGCCGAGCCCCACGTCGCCGCGCTCGCGGTCGACGCGGGGGCCGGCCGTGCCCCGCTGACCGTGCCGATCTGGTACCAGTACGAGCCCGGCGGCGACGTGTGGATCATGACCGGGCTCGACAGCCGCAAGAACGAGCTGATCAAGGCGGCCGGGCGGTTCACGCTGATGGTCGACCGGCTGGAGCCCACCATCCGCTACGTGTCGGTCGAGGGGCCGGTCGTCGAGACGGTGACCGCCACCGAGGAGCGGCTGCGGGAGATGTCCGCCCGCTACCTCCCGGCCGAGAAGGTCGACGGATACGTCGCCTTCGCCTCCGCCAACCACGGCGAGCAGGTCGTCGTCCGCATGCGGCCCGAGCGCTGGGTCTCCTCCGACCTCGGCTCGGTGTAGGGCGGGGCGCGGACGGGAGCGGGGCGCGTGACAATCGGGGCATGGGAGGAACCGATCTTCACGAGTTGCTGAGGTCGCTGCGGGTGTGGGACGAGGCGGTCACCGAGCTGCCGCCCTTCGACCCGGACACCGCGCCCGGCGAACCCCTGGCGCTGTTCGCGCGGTGGTTCGCCGACGCGGTGACGGCCGGCCAGACCGAGCCGCACACGGTGTCGCTGGCGACGGCGGACGCGGACGGCCTGCCGGACGTACGGGTGGTGATGCTGCACGGCGCGGACGCGGACGGCTGGTCCTTCGCCTCGCACGCCGGCAGCCGCAAAGGCCGCCACCTCGCCGCCCGCCCGTACGCCGCGCTCGTCTTCTACTGGCCGGTGCTGGGCCGCCAGGTTCGCCTGCGCGGCCCGGTCACCCTCGCCCCGGCCGGTCAGGCGCAGGCCGATCTGCACGCGCGGTCGACCGGCGCCCTGGCCGCCGCCCTCACCGGGCGGCAGAGCGCGGAGCTCGGCTCGCCGGACGAGCTGGCCCGCGCCTCACAGGCCGCCTGGGAGCGGGCCGGCCGGGAGCCGGACGCGCCCGTCCCGTCCTGGACGCTGTACCGGCTGCGGCCCGACGAGGTGGAGTTCTTCCAGGGCGACGCCCGCCGCCGCCACGTGCGGCTCACCTACCGGCGTACGGCCCCGGGGGCGGACGCCTGGCACACCCGCCTGCTGTGGCCGTGACCGGCACCCACCGCCCGCCCGTCGCGGCCGTGACCGGCACCCACCGCCCGCCCACTGCCGCGGCCGTGACCGGCGCCCGCCCGCTGCCGCCGGCCCCACCGCCCGTCGGCGGTCGTGACCGTTCCGCAACCGATTCCGGTCTTGACCGATACCCATCAAGCGCAGCCTTGATTACGCTCGCGGCATGGCCGACTCCACAGCGTCCGCTGAACCGCAGCCCGCCCACCCCGCGGGCCGTCCCGTGTACGTCATCGGCGCCGGGCCCGGCGGGCTCGCCGTCGCCCACGCGCTGCGGGCCCGCGGTGTGCGGGCCGTCGTCCTGGAGCGGGCCGACCACGTCGGCGCCTCCTGGCGGCGCCACTACGACCGGCTGCGCCTGCACACCACCCGCCGCCTGTCGTCGCTGCCCGGCCTGCCGATGCCGCGCCGCTTCGGGCGGTGGGTCTCCCGGGACGACATGGTGCGGTACCTGGAGAAGTACGCCGAGCACCACAAGCTGGAGATCGTCACCGGCGTCGAGGTCTTCCGCGTCGAGCGCGCCCCGGACGGGGCCGGCTGGCTGCTGCACGCCTCCGGCGGCCGTGAGCTGACCGGCGCGGCGGTCGTGGTCGCCACCGGACACAACCACACCCCGCGGATGCCGGACTGGCCCGGCCGGGACACGTACACCGGCGAGTTCCGGCACGCCGCCGAGTACCGCGACGCGGCTCCCTACGCCGGCCGGGACGTCCTGGTCGTCGGCGTCGGCAACACCGGTGCCGACATAGCCGTGGACCTGGTGGAGGGGGGCGCCGCCCGGGTCCGCCTGTCCGTGCGCACCGCGCCCCACATCCTCCGCCGCTCGACCGCCGGCTGGCCCGCGCAGTACAGCGGCGTCCTCGTGCGGCGGCTGCCGGTCCGCCTCGTCGACCGGCTCGCCCGGCCGCTGGCCAGGATCAGCACGCCCGACCTGTCGGCCCACGGGCTGCCCCGCCCGGACACCGGTCTGCTGACCCGGGTGTCCGAGGGCGCCGTCCCGGTGCAGGACGTCGGTCTGACCGACGCGGTGCGCAAGGGCCGGGTGGAGGTGGTGGCCGCCGTGGACGGCTTCGAGGACGGCAAGGTACTCCTCGCCGACGGCACCCGCGTCGCCCCGGACGCGGTGATCGCCGCCACCGGGTACCTCCGGGGGCTGGAGGGCCTGGTCGGTCACCTCGGCGTCCTCGACGCCCACGGCCGGCCGGTCGTCCGGGGCGCCCGTTGCCCGCAGGACGCCCCCGGCCTGTACTTCACCGGGTTCACCAACCCCGTCAGCGGCATGCTCCGCGAACTGGCGCTGGACGCCGTGCGGATCGCCAGGGCGGTCGCGAAGCGGGACGGGGACGGGGTGTCGCGGCTGCCGGTATGACCCGGTCACGGCAGGGCGGCCGACGGCGCCGTCCGCCGTCGGATCACCAGCGCCATCAGCGCCGCCGCCGCGCACAGGGCGCCGGAGGCGACCCAGACCACGTCGTAGGAGCCGAAGCGGTCGCGGGCGACGCCGCCGAGGAAGGCGACGAGGGCGGCGCCGACCTGGTGGGAGGCGAGGACCCAGCCGAAGACGATCGCGCTGTCGTCGCCGTACTGCTCGCGGCACAGGGCGAGGGTGGGCGGGACGGTGGCGACCCAGTCGAGGCCGTAGAAGACGATGAAGAAGACCATCGGCGGGTGGACGCTCGGGGCGAGCAGGAGGGGGAGGAAGAGGAGGGAGACACCGCGCAGGGCGTAGTAGACGGCGAGCAGGCGGCGCGGTTCGAAGCGGTCGGTGAACCAGCCGGAGGCGATCGTGCCGACCACGTCGAAGACGCCGATGACGGCGAGCAGCGAGGCCGCGGTCGTCAGCGGCATGTGGTGGTCGTGGGCGGCGGGGATGAAGTGGGTCTGGATCAGGCCGTTGGTCGAGGCGCCGCAGATCGCGAAGGTGCCGGCCAGCAGCCAGAACGGGCCGGTACGGGCCGCGGAGAGGAGGACCGCCAGCGCGCGGCGGGCGGCGCCCGGCACGGGGGCGGGCTTGGGGACGAACTCCTGCGCGCCGTACGGCTTCTGGCCGACGTCCGCGGGGTGGTCGTGCAGGAGGAGCCAGACGAAGGGGACGACGGCGAGGGCGGCCAGGGCGACGGTGACGGCCGCGGGACGCCAGTCGTACGTCTCGACGGTCCAGGACAGCAGCGGCAGGAAGACCAGCTGCCCGGAGGCCGAGGCGGCGGTGAGGACGCCGGTGACCAGGCCGCGCCGCTCGGTGAACCAGCGGTTGGTGACGGTGGCCGCGAAGGCCAGCGCCATCGAACCGGAGCCGAGGCCGACCAGCAGGCCCCAGCACAGGATGAGCTGCCAGGCGGAGTCCATCCAGACCGTCAGGCCCGAACCCAGTGCGATGACGGTCAGGGCGACGGCGACCACGCGTCGGATGCCGAAGCGGTCCATGAGCGCGGCGGCGAAGGGGGCCGTCAGCCCGTAGAGCGCGAGGTTGACCGAGACGGCGGCGCCGATCGTGCCGCGCGACCAGCCGAACTCGTGGTAAAACTTTGGGGCATACGGCACGGTGAGCAGGAACAAGGGGGGCAGCACAAGGTGGACGTCACCATCTACGTACGACTCAGCCTCGATCAGCACGGCGACCAGTTGGGCGTTCAGCGACAGGAGGACGAGTGCCGGGCGTTCGCCGCAGCCCGGGGCTGGACCGTACGAGAGGTGATCGCGGACAACGACGTCAGCGCCACCTCGGGCAAGGTGAGACCGGGGTTCGAGCGGCTGTTGGCGTCCAATCCGGACGCGATCCTCTGTTGGCACACTGACCGGCTCGTACGCAGGACGGAAGACCTCTTGCGAGTGATCGCACTTGGGGTCAATGTCCACGCCATCCACGCCGGACACCTGGACCTCTCGACTCCGGCCGGTCGAGCCACAGCCAAGACGGTTACGGCGTGGGCGGAGTACGAGGGCGAGCAGAAGGCGCTACGCCAGAAGGCGTCGAACCTTCAGGCGGCCAAGAACGGCACGCCGCACAAGACAGGATTGCGACCGTTCGGATACGCCGACGACTACGTGACCGTGGTCGAGGCCGAGGCAGAAGCGATCCGCAAGGGGGCCGAGATGGTTCTTCAGGGCGAGACCCTGGCGGCTGTCGCTCGCTTCTGGACCGACCTCGGTCTGCTCGCTCCCCGCTCGTCGTCCGGCACGGCGAAGGGTGAGGCGAAGGGGTGGGGCGTAGGCGGTGTGAAGAAGGTGCTCATCTCCCCTCGGTACATCGCTCAGGTCACCTACCACGGCGAAGTGGTGGGTGAGGGGCAGTGGCCCGCGATCCTGGACGAGGCGACTCACTACGCCCTCGTGTCGGCACTGACGAACCCCAAGCGCTTCACGGGTGGTGCGCGTACCGGCTCGGCCCCTCAGACCCTGCTCGCCGGACTGGCTACGTGTGAGCGCTGCGGGGAGACCGTGCGAGGCGGCATGTACCGAGGGACGCCGGTCTACCGCTGCGGGCAGAAACACGTACGCGTGCCCCGAGAGCTGGCCGACAAGCGAGCCGGTAACGCCGTCCTCGCGCGGATCGTCTTCCCCGACTTCCTGCCCTGGGTCCTCACCGCTCGGCAGGAGCAGGGGGACGACTCGGCCCACCTTTACCAGGAAGCGCAGACCCTGCGGGAACGGCTCGACGGGTTGGCTGTCTCCTACGCCTCCGGGGCCATCACCCTGTCGCAGATGACGGCCGGTACCGAGGCGATCCGGGCCAGACTCGACGAGATCGACGAGAAGCTGTCGGGGGTCACTGGCCTGCCCCCGATCGACCCTGTGTCGGGCATCGCTGGCCTGATTCAGGACTGGCCGAACACTCCCCTCCCCGTCCGCCGGGCGTGGGTCAAGTTCGTCACCACGATCACGATGCACCCGAACGGCTTCAAGAAGGCGGCGAAGATGACCGTGGACGACTACATGACCGTGGAGTGGAACCACACCGCCGACGACGAACAAGACGCGTAGTCCGCCTCGCTCGACTGGCCCCGCTCTCACCAGAGGGCGGGGCTTCGTCATGCCGGATCAGAAGGGCGGCGGTTCTTGCCCTGTTCCTTGAAGCCGATCGGTCAAGCCGTCGTAGTCGAAGTCCACCGGCAAGGGAGCCGCGTACGCGTCTCCAAACCAGCGTCGCCGCTGTTCCTCTTGCTTGACCTTGCCAAGGTCTACGAAGGACAAGGCGGGAGCCGAAGGCGCCCCAGAGCCAGCCCCTTCGTCTTCCTGCTGGGGGCCGCTCACGCGGCCGCCCACCTTCGCCGGCTGCTTGCGCTCTTCGTCTTCGCCCTGTCGGCCCCCTACGGGGGGCCGCCCTTCGCCTACCGGATTGCTCTTCGCCGCTGGTTCCTCACTCCTACCGCCGTCGCTCTTAAAGGTATGTAGGTTGTATGGTTTCTCAGCCATACCCTCCTGCTTCGGCAAGGTGAGTCGGTAGATCACTGGACCATCCGGCACCTTGCCGGTTTTCGTGAGCCAGCCAGCCTTACGGAGTCTGCCTACGATCTTGTTGACCGTCTGCTCTGGAGCCTTCCCGCCGTAGCCGAGTTCCTTGGCGATCGTCCCGTTCGACGGGCAAACGTTCTCGCCCGTCTCGTAGTCCGCGTACAACGCCATGGCGACGCCGACCAACTTCTCTGCGTGCTTCATGTTCGAGCGCACCAGCGCACGACGCCATACATGTTCCTGTATCGCGGGATTCCCTTCTTCGGCGACAACATCCGTCCCGCCACCATCGCGGGGGAACCGAAATTTACAGGGATCGACAGGGAAAGTGCAGGTCATCGCATGTGAGGCGCCTCTCAAAGCAAGCCCACTCTCGCTACTCTGGAGCCATGTCCAACGATCACGCCGATGACATCGGCCTCCGTTTCGCCCTCCAAGTCACCGGCTTCAAGCTGGCCACCGATCCACCAGCCCCTGGCACTCCGCTCGCGCGCATCCTGGCCTGCGCCTCCGAGCATGGGTACGAGAACCTGACGGATGAGCACTTCGACATGGCGAAGCTGGGCCTGCTCTGAGCTCGGGGGACCTTCAATCCCTGCGCCTGGGAGCTCAGTTGGCATGATGGTCTGCCATGAGCCTCACAGGTATCGCCGCAGTTCTTGCCCTCGCTGGCATCCCCGTGAGCGTGCTGGTCGCTCGCTGGCAGATGCGCACTGCACTGACCCAGGCGGAGGCGAGCCACCGGACCGCCCTGGAGGCAGCGGAGGCGAGCCACCGGAGCGCGCTTGAGGTCGCGCGACAGCAGATTGAGGCAGAGCGCGATCGATGGATCTTGGACGCCCGGCGGGCGGAGTACAGGCTTTTCCAGACCTCATTGAATCAACTCCGTCGAGCCCTGGAGCGATCTGGTGCTGACGACAGCGAGATACACGAAGCCCTGCACGAGGTGCACGACAGTAGTCACCGGATCGCGGAGGTGGGGCCAGAGGAGGTGCACCGTGTCGCCAAGTTCATCCGAGAGCAGTGCTACGTCATGCACACCTGGCCCCGAGAGAGGCGCGTAGAACTGTGGAGGCTCCATGTTGCTCCAGCGCGCACGTCTCTTGATGAAGCGATCAACGAAGTGATCAGCAGGTGAAGCCCTGCGAATGCCCCCTCGGAATGCCCTTGAAACCGTGGCGCAATCCTGGCCGGTAAGACACGGCGGTGCGCCACGACGGGCTCAGGGGGTCATACCCCACCCCTTCGCCGCCGACCGAGACGCCCCTCGGAGGAAAGGCGTGGCCCCTGTGATTGCCGTCGGCAAGATGGTCCACGTGCCTGTAGCCATGCCACCTGCCCTCGCCCTCGTGCGCAGCGTCCTGTTCCTGCTGTGCTGCACAGTCCTGCTCTTCGCGTTCTCCTACGTCCCGTTCCAGCGATGGCTGTCGCGTCGGGTGCGGATTCCGATACGGCGTTGGCTACGCCGCAGGAGGAGTGCGATACGTGCCCGCTACGACGACCTCGTCAACACACTCATGGGCCGCATGATCAGCCAGGTCGCCCCCGTCATCGCCGAAACTCTCCCGGACGGCGGCCTGCGGGCACGCCCCCTCATCGCGGAAGCCGCCTTGAAGTGGTGGCGAGCCGCCCTGTGGGCCATCCCGGCCCGGGCGCTCGGTCTCCTGATCCTCGTCTACTGCACGGCGAACCTCGAAGCGATCGTCGACTTCATCCGCAACCCGCCTAAGTACAACGATGACCTGCCACGCGATACCGCCAGCGGCTCCGGGCACAGCTACGCGCCAGACGCTCCGCCGCCAGACCCTCTGAGCGCACTCTTCAGGGGCATGAAGGACGCCGCCGCATGGATCATTCACAAAGTGGCGGACGGAGTGTCTGCAATCGAACGTCTCTGGTCCCTTGCTCCCTCCTGGGGGATCTTCACGCCGCTGACCTACCTCGTATTGATCCTCTCGATCCTCCTGGCACTCAAGGCGCTCTACCCGTTCGCAATCGCCCTGACGAACGGGGCACGACAGATCCCGCCGGAGAACTCCAATCGACAGCGCTCACCACGTCGCGCCCGGCATCCCGCCACCGTCGATGACGAGGCCCGCTACAGACCCGTTGTGGTGCTACTGCTCACCGCCGCCGACTGCGCTCGCACCTGGCGCGCATGGGGTCAAGGCTCCCCTCTGAATACGCCGCGAGTGTCTGTTCGCCGCGCCGAATACGTCATCCGAAATGCCTGGCGAACCGGATGCGCATAAAACTCCTGGTCAGAACGCGCGCGACAGCGTCACGCCCTCAAGACCCACGCCGCAAAGGTGATCGGGGCTCTTCGCACGGTCGAAGCTCGCCAGTACACAGATCCCGACATCGGCATGGCTCTCCAAGAACTGGCCGACATGTTGCTCACCATCGCCGAGCGGTACGCGGAAGGGCGCATCGGCCAGCTCCTGGATGATGTCGACACCGTGGAGGCCGCCACCGATTACGAGTGGCTGCGCCTCCTGGGCGTCGGTGCGTTCGGCGTCGGGGCCCTGGTTGCGGCGTCGATGGCCAACCTGCCGGAGGAAGCCAACGGTGTCCTGGTCGGCATGGCTCTGTTGCTGGCCGGCTCCTGGCTCTTCAGGCACAGGCTGACGCATCCAATGGACCTGATTGATGTGTTGCGAGGCGCCGACCGAAAGTGACGGAACCTCAAGGTATTGGCCGGCCGAAAGCTGTAGCGAACAGCGATCACGGCGATGCGTCTCGAAAACCAAGGTTTGTGAGACGAGACGGCAGGCGCCCGCAAGGGGGCGCAGCACTGTTCAAAACCCGTCTCGAAACTTCCATCTCATGACGTATTGAGACGAGTTCTGAGACAGTCTCGGCCGTGACGACGAACACGATCACTGGCCAGCTCATCGGTTACGCCCGCGTCTCCACCGACGACCAGGAAGCGCAGCTTCAGCGCGACGCACTGACGACCGCAGGGTGCGCCCGCATCTTCGAGGACAAGGCCAGCGGGAAGAACACCAACCGGCCAGAGCTCACGGCCGCACTGGACTACGCCAGACCTGGCGACACCCTGTGCGTGTGGAAGCTCGACCGCTTCGCTCGGTCGCTCATCGACCTTGTGACCATGGTCGACACCCTTCGAGAGCAGGGCATCGGGTTCAAGGTACTCACGGGTGCGCTGGCCAACATCGACCCCGGTACGGCCGACGGCCGTCTCATGCTTCAGGTGGTTGGAGCCATGGCGGAGTTTGAGCGCAGCCTCATCAAGGAGCGCACCCGCGCCGGACTGGACGCGGCCAAAGCGAAGGGGCGTACCGGCGGACGGCCGTCCGTGGTGGGTGAGGACGTGCTCACCGTGGCCCGTGCCAGGAAGGCGAAGGGAGAGAGCGTGAGTGCCATTGCCAAGGCTCTCGGGGTATCACGGGCCACCTTGTACCGCCACCTCGGAGAGAGCGCCTGAGGCAGGCGCACAGCCTTGCGGTCAGGCCGCCAAGGCTCGGACAAGCATCGTGCCCACGACCCTGCCCTCTGGCGGGTCGATCAGAGACACACGCACGTCAGAGAAGCTGTGCCCCGTCAGGATGCGACTCCACTCATCCGGGGTGCGGTCGTGCCGCAGTCCGGCTTTGGCGGGCTTGGGCCACTGGCTTCCTGGGGGCAAGTGCGAGAAGGCCAGGATTCCGCCCGGCGCCATACGCGAGCGGATCAGCGGGAGCAGGGTGTCCGGATCGACGAACCACACGGCACCAAAGATCGAGAGCACGACATCGAATGTCTCGTCCGTCTCGTTCAGGAACGCAGTCGCCTCCGCCGTACGGAACTCAAGGCCCGGCAGATGGCCCCAGCGCTCCCGCGCGACCGTCTGGCGGGCGGGGGCGATGTCCACCCCTTGGCCTGTCGCGCCAAGCGTCACGAGGTGCGCGAGGTTACTACCGCTCCCCGAGCCGAGTTCCAGCACCCGGCGTCCGGCCACGGGACCGAGAACGCTCTCGTCCGGCCCGTGATCGGGGTACTGGGTCCAGTTCAGCCAGGTCGCATCACCTCTGGCGTTCACGGTCCTGCGTGGCTTGCTCCCAACTGCGTACCTGTCCCAGGACTCAGCCAACGACATGCATTGATCCTTTCCGGCAAGAGGGGCCCACCCCCAACGTACGAAGGTAGGCCCCAACTCACCTGCCGCTCACTACTACTTGGGCGAGTCGTGGCACCCGGCGTGGCACTGGTTGCAGTCGGCCGCGTCCTCCATGCCCCACAGGCCGGGGTCGATCTCGAACCCAGCCGCCTTGATGGCCCTGATCGTCTGTTCCAGGACGAGCGGGCCGCCGGTCTTGAGGTCGTGGCCGTCCAGCGTCGCCTTGTCGTCGCTGACGCACTGGGCACCAGCCGCCGTCCCCGGAAGTTCCGGCACGTGGTGGATGTACCGGCCGAAGTGCCGGCTGGTGAAGTGGTGGTACGGGATCGAGTCGAGCATGAACGAGTGCCATGCCTCGTCCACCTGCTTGGACGGGCCCATGAGAAGGTCCGGGTTCTCGCCGCACGTGACCAGGTAGGCGATGGCCTGTCCGAACTTGGCCTCTGCAAGTTCGCGCGTGTTCTCCGGGTTGCGGAGGAGGAGGGCTACCTCCCGCTCCCACACGTCCGGGGTGACGTACGCCTTCGGGTCGCGGATCACTACTGCCGTACTCATGCTGGCTTGCCTCCACGTGCTTGGGGGTCCGTGGTGCTCCGGTCATGTCGCCCACCCCTGCACTTGGGGCACAGGCACGGCGGCATCAGGCCAGTAGCGAGGGGTTCCCCGCCCTCACCCTCGTACAGGGTTCGTGGCTTGGTCTGGGTGCCGTCGGCTCTCACCGTGTAAGCGCTGATGCGGATGGACATGACGACCATGTTCCGGATCGATCATGACCATTGCGGCGACGTTCAAGGCGCCCCTCGGGCGTCATGTCGGTGTCACCCCGAGGGCGTCAAACCGGTGTCATTGGAGGCGTGACGTGGCTACCCTCGGATCATGACGACTCCGGCCGAGCGGGAGCGGATCCCCAACAACGTGCTGACTTCTGTGCGCAAGTCGATGAACCTCAGCCAAGACGAGTTCGCCCGGGGCTTACGCGGCGCAGGTGAGGAGCTGGGGGAGCCGAACGACGCCTCCAAGCGACTCGTGCAACGCTGGGAGTCCGGGGAGACCAGGACATGCCGCCCGCTGTATGCGCGGGCACTGAAGCGGTTCACCGGCCGTACCCCTGAGTCGCTGGGGTTCGCGATCCCGATGGCACGCGTCCACTCAGACGGGGCAGGAGGCCACGACATGGAGGCTGAGGAAGTCGGCACGGCTGACGCTGTCACAAGTCCGGAGCCGGAGCCGCAGAGCGAGTACGCAGGCATCTGGCTGTCCCGGTACGAGTTTTACTCGTCCAGTCGTGACGAGACGTTCGACTGCAAGCATCACGTCGTGATCGTCCAGCACGGCAACCGGCTGACAGCCCAGAGCCTGCCCGGAGCATCGACCAACCCGGACAGCCCGTTGTCCCTGGATCTCACCGTTGATCGGAACGTCGTCACCGGTACGTGGACCGAGCAGACGGCGGCTGACGGGTACTACCAGGGCGCCCGGTACCACGGTGCGATTCAGCTACTCATCGAGCCCACGGGCCGACGTATGGCGGGCAAGTGGGTCGGGTTCGGCAAGGACTTCGATGTGAACACGGGCCCGTGGGAGCTGCGCCTACTCGACCGATCGACAGGCCGCGCGAGCATCGAGCGGTACTCGGCCACACCGCAGTGAGGGATCGGGGCGCTCCCCCTGGGGGGCGCCCCGTGCGGGCGCCTGGCCGCCGAATCCGCCCCGCCTGGTTCGAACTGGCAGGAGCCCAGAGACCCGCCTTCAAATTCCCCAAAGCGTCACTACGCGAAGTCGCCCTGGAGCGGGTCGATGAGGATGCCGGGCAGGGAGCGGAAGGCGGCGGCACCGATGATCGTCACGAAGGTGACGGCGGCGACCCACCACGCGCGGTGCACCCGGGCACGGTGGCGCGGTCGGGCGGGCTCCGGCCGGTGGGCGGCCGCTTCGGCGGCGTCGGTCGTCTGGGTCACGCCCTAGAGCTTCCGATGCGCCGTCCGCCCGATCGAGTGGCCCGAAGGACATGGTTCGCTAGGATCGGGCCATGCCGTCCGACCACCCGTCGCGTCCGCCCCGTCCGTCCGAGCTGTCCAGCCGCCCGCCCGGGCCTCCCCGTCCTGCCGGGCCGTCCGGCCCGACCGGTCCCGCCGAGCCGACCGGTCCCGCCGAGCCGCTGAGGCCGACCGGGCCGGCCCGCCCTCCCGGGTCCAGCCCGTCCGGGCCGCTCGGTCTGACCACCCCGGCCGGCCCGGCCACCCCGTCTGCCCCGCCCGGCCCGGATCGGCCGCACCGCGTCGTCGTGCTCGCCCTGGACGGGCTGCTCCCCTTCGAGCTGGGCATCCCGCAGCGGATCTTCGGGCGTGCCCGGGACGCGGGGCGGCGTCCGCTGTACGAGGTGGTCACCTGCTCGGTCCGCCCGCCGGGGCCGGTCGACACCGACGCGGACTTCGCGATCCTGGTCGGGAACGGCCCCGAGGCCCTGGCGACCGCCGACACCGTCGTCGTACCCGCCTCCTACGAGCTGGGCCCGGTGCACGAGCAGGGCGTGCTGACCGGGGAGCTGGCCGCCGCGCTGGCCCACGTCCGGCCCGGTACCCGGCTCGTCGCGATCTGCACGGGCGGTTACGTCCTCGCCGCCGCCGGCTACCTCGACGGCCGCCCGGCGACCACGCACTGGGCCTCCGCCGAGCACTTCCAGCGGCTGTTCCCGAAGGTGCGGGTGGACCCGGACGTACTGTTCGTCGACGACGGCGACGTACTCACCTCGGCCGGGGTCGCGGCCGGCATCGACCTGTGCGTGCACATCGTGCGCCGGGACCACGGCACCGCCGTCGCCAACGACGTGGCCCGCCGCACCGTCGTACCGCCGCACCGCGACGGCGGTCAGGCGCAGTACATCGAGCGGCCGGTGCCCGATCCCCGGCACTCCTCGACGGCCAACGCCCGCAGCTGGGCGCTCGGCCGCCTCAAGGAGCCGATCCGGCTGCGGGACATGGCCGCCCAGGAGTCGATGTCCGTCCGCACCTTCACCCGCCGCTTCCGCGAGGAGGCCGGCGTCAGTCCGGGCCAGTGGCTCACCGGGCAGCGCGTCGAACGGGCCCGGCACCTGCTGGAATCCACCGCGCTGTCCGTCGACCAGGTGGCCCGCGACGCGGGCTTCGGCACGGCGCAGTCGATGCGGCAGCACCTGCAGGCGGCGCTCGGGGTCACCCCGACCGCCTACCGGCGGACCTTCCGGCCGGATGCGTCCCCAGCCTGTGGAGATTGAGCGGAGCCCCCGGGTTTTGTTCTCGAACTCGTCGGCCGGCGGCGCGGCGTCGGCCGCCCCGAGCCCGGCACCGCGCGCCGCCGCCCGACTCCGGCGCTCCCGCCCGGCTCCCCTCGCCCCCGAGGGACACCGCCGCCGAATCACGACCCACACTCGTCGAGGGCCCCGTCACCGAGCCCTCGTCGTCCCCTCGCGGCGAATCGCTGCCTCAAGCGTGAGGAAGCCGTCACGATCCGTCAACCGACGTGAGGGGATTCCTCGCTCACGTCCCGCTCGCTCGGGACGCGCACGGAAGCACACCCCGGCGCACCGCCCCATCGCCCCCGGGGAGAACGGGCTTGGGGGTCATCTCATTCGGTTCGGTGGGCTGTTGGCTGTGGTGGGGAACGTTGAGCGGCTGGTGCCACAGCGACGCCGCCGGGTCAACTCCCGCGCCATCAAGGGCGAAGTCGCCAGCCGGCCCCTCGAACGCGTCGCTCACCGCACAGCAGACCACCCACGCGTTCCGGACTCCACCCTCGTTGGCACCACCAGAACCAAACGGGTCAAACGCACACCAAGGCCCTACGTTACCGGCATCGAGGCTAGCCCCAGGCTGCCGCGTCCATGGTCACCACGGCAGCACCCGGCAGCACCACGTACACGAAGAGCAGCCGTTGCCGAATGTCGACGTTCAGCGCCTCGATACGTGCCTGGAAGGGCTCGATGATGCGCTCGTCGACGGTGATCAACCCGCCGTCCTGGTAGAGGCAGGGATTGTCAGCCGCTTCCAGGACGACGCCCACGCTCTTGCCCTGGTACGACCCCACCTTGTTGGTCACCCCGTTGATGAGTCCGGTGACCAGGCCCTCTTCGCTCTTGCAGCCGCCGACTTTCAGTGTGTCGGCAACCACCGGGCAGGCGTCGTAGAAGGACTTGTCGCTATGTCCGGCCGGCGTGGGGTGGTGGCCTTCGATCACGAAGTCAGGCTTGGCAGCGACGCCTTCGACGGGCCAGGGCAGGATCTCCGTGTGCCCGGCCCTCCACAGGGCCTTGGCCACAATGAGTTCCAGGGCCGCGTTGTAGCAGGTTCCGTGCAGGGCGCTCGGTGGCCGGTATCCCGGGTTCTCCATCAGCCTTTGGACGGCGGGACTCTGCGCGGCGGGGGTGATGAGGTCAAGATGCAGCCGGATGAGGATGTCCTTGGTGTCGGCGGCCCGAGCATCCGGATCCAGCAGGCCGGCGACCAGTTCCTCGCCTCGCACTGCGATGGCAGCCCGCTGCTCGGTGGACAGCTTTTTGACCATGCCGTTATCGGGACCGAGGGCCCCCTTGCCCTGCACGAGGGCGGTGATCTCGTCGGTCCAGGGTCCGGGCCAGACCGGTACGGCCGTCGCCATGACTCATCAGCTCCATTCACTGTCGATGGATACGCAGGAACCCCGGTGGGGAGCCCGGCATGCCCGGCGCCCTCGGGGGACACGGCACGCCTGTGGCGGTTCGATTCGCAAGGCGATTCGTCATGTGATGTGACGTGATGTCATGTGACGGGTGCAGGTCACCGACCGTACGGCAGGCGTATCGACCAAGAGGAGACATCCAGCCAGAAATGGCCTGAAATTCCCCTTTGGCGAGAATCGACCCGGCGCATAGCGTTCGCCGTGTGCCGGAGGCGGAGCGCGGGCGTGCTTATAGGCGTCTTTGGCGCCAGCTCCGATGCAGCACGGCCCGTTGCTGGAAGCCTTGTTGGCCGCGGGAGCGTTCTGCCCCTTCGCGTGTCCGGCAGAGGATGGAGAAAAGACGCTCCGAAGCCCTGCCCGTCGACCCCTGGTGATAAAGGGCCGGAGGCCATGGGCGTCGGCAGAGGGCGGTCATGACGCGGCCGTGCCGCCCGGTCGTACTACCCGTCTTTGGCCGGTTCCGGCAGTTCACCCGGTTCTGCAGGGGGAGTAGCGTCGCGGACCAACTGGTGCCCTCGCGGTCGGCCGGCTCACCGGTGAATCGGCCACGCACGACGAGAGCGGCAGCAGACGACGAGATGCTGTACGGGTCGTGGAACCCTGCAGCATTGACCGGCAAGGAGGACGAATATGTCGTGGGTGACCAGCAGCCTTCGGGCGTTCAGCGGTGAGATGCGTGCGCGGTGGTACGGGTACTTCGTCGGCTACGGGCGGCAGGACTGACGTTCGGCGGCCGGAACAGGCACGACTCCGGCCGGCAAGGGAGGACAGCCGCGATGTCATGGACCATCAGAAGCCTTGGGGCGCCCAGTGATGCGGTGCGTACGCGCCGCACCCGGTACGGCCACAGGTATGGGCACGACGCCTGACGTGTTCTCCGCAAAGGGATGGGACGAGCAGCCGAGTCGCCGCGCGTCCCGTCCTCCGTCAGATGGGCGGACGCCCCATGTTCCTGGACAGGAAGAGTCTGTGGCCGCAACTGCGGCGGTGGGAGGAGCAGGCTGCGGACCGCGACGGTCCGTTCAGGCTCCGCTTCGGAACCCTCTTCGTAGCCGATGCTGACGCGGCCCGGGACGTCCTGGTCGACTCGGCCAGCAACTACCTGTCCCAGTCCGGGTTCTATCGCCTGGGACCGGAATCCCTGCCCCAGGCGGTCCGGAGCGAAGCCTCCCGCGAGCTGCTCAGGGTCCTGGCCCGGCACGATCTCGCGTCGTCGTTCGACCTCGGCTCCGCCCTCGGTGAGGTGAGTGACGGCCGCGACCGTCTGCGGCACCAGCGCTGGGGCGTCGAAATGGTCCGGCGGTACTTCGCCCCCGTCATCGCGCACAAGTGTCATACCGAAATCAATGCGCTCGTCGACGCCTATGTGACGTCGAGCGTCGTCGCCGACGACATCCTCGGCCACGTGCTGAGACGCTCGCACCGTACGGTGCCCGCCGTCCGGACCGGGCTCGCCGAACAACTCGGCCGGCTTTCGGCGCAGGAGGGCGGCGCGCAGGACCTGGTCGACCTGGTACTCGGCCTGCCCGGTGAACTGTCCCCCGACGATCGCGCACAATTGCTGCAACGTCTCGTCCTGTCCACGGTCGGCTTCACCGGTGTGGCTCTCGAATGGGTGGTGATGCTCGGCATCCAGCACGGCTACGACACCCCGGCGGTGCGGCGGGAACAGGTCCATCGGCTGGTCAGGGAGGCGCTGCGCCTGTATCCGACCGCCTGGCGCCTGATCAGGGTGGCCGCCGCCGACCACGAGGTTGCCGGCGCCCGGGTCCACGAGGGCGAGCACGTCCTGATCGGCACGCACGCGATCCACCGGTCGGCGACCGTATGGGAGAGGCCACTGGACTTCCGTCCCTCACGTTGGAAGCAGCCGACCGACGACCAGCGGCGCTCCTACCTCCCCTTCGGCAAGGGCGACGGCATGTGCCCGGCGAACGGCTTCGCCGTCAAGGCGCTCGAATACCTCGGCCACCTCATTCTTCACGGCCACCGGGGGCACGTGCGACTGCACGCCCGCAAGCCTCACGTCCGCACGCTCCTGGCCCCACCTGCCGGCTGGACCTGCCTCGCTCCCGCCGCAATGGCCGAGCGCTGAACCGGGCCTCGCTTCAGCTTGGCGTCTTACGCCGCTCGTACGACAGGCCAGTAACCCGCAGGGTTGCCCGGGCAGCGGCAGCGGCCGTCTGTGATCCTCGGCCAGAGCTTCCGTACCGGGCTCGTGGGGCTGTTCACCAGGACTACTGGGCAGCTTACGGGGCCTGGCGGGGCCTCGGTACCGGTGGCACTCGGTCTGCTGTACGTGCCTCGGTGACAGGTAGCGTGCCCCTGTGATGTCAACTGCTATACCGATCCGGGAGGCAGCGGCCGCAGGAGCTTCGACTCGCACCGGGCTGTCCCGAGGCGCTCGGGGTGGCGCCTGCCGCGCCACCCCGCTCCCGCCCCGTCACTACCGGATCATGAGCTGGCCGGTGGTCCAAGATGTCATCTCATCTGGTGAGCCTGCGGTAACAGATGAGGAGATTCCGACGGACAGGGGCAGACCGGTTCGCTCGGTGGCCAGGTGGATCTTCGAGCCGTACTCGCCCCGATCCGCAGGATTCGGACCCGTCAGATCCCCCTTTTCAGGGCCCGCATGTTCACCGAGTCGATCGCGCACCTCGACCAGTCCAGGTCACCACGCGAGCCCAGTTCGTCGAGGACCAGGCGGTGCAGCTCGGCCCACACCCGGGCCTTGGTCCACTCGGTGAACCGGCGGTGTGCCGTCGCCCCGGACGGCCCGAACGACGCCGAGGGCAGTTGCTGCCACGTGCAGCCGGACGTGGCCACGCACACGATCGCGGCCAGCACCTCCCGGTCGCCGTGCCGGCGCCGGCCGCCGCCCTGAGGCCGCGAGGGCGCCTCCGGCACTACCCGCTGGAACACATCCCACAATGCATCCGGCACCAGCCGCTCAACGATCCCCACAGCCGACAGCCCACCGAACCAAATGAGATGACCTCTTGGGCCGCATCCGGCGCCTCGCGCGACGCCCCCCGCTCCGCCCCTACACCACTTCGAACGCGAAGCCCTCGTACGTCACCGTGCCGCCCCCGCGCCCACACGCCGGCGGGACCTCCTCGCGCCCGGCGCAGCGGTCGAGTTCGCACCAGATGCGCTTGCCGGTGCCCTCCCGGCTCCAGCCCCAGCGGTCGGCGAGGCCGTCGACGAGGGCGAGCCCCCGGCCGCCCGTCGCCTCACCGTCCACACAGCGGGGCACCGGGGCCCGGTCACTGGCGTCGTCCACCTCCAGGCGGACCGTCGCCCCCTCGGCCCCCTCACCCACCGGTACCGGCAGCACCAGCCGCAGCACGGCGGAACAGCCGGTGTGGACCACGGCGTTGGTGACGAGTTCGGAGACGAGCAGGACCAGCGTCTCGGCGAGTGGCTCGTCGACCTGTATCCCGGCCCCGGCGAGTCGCGAGCGCGCCCACCGCCGGGCACGCCCCACTTCCGAGGGGTCTGGCCGGACCTCCAGCTGCACTTGAAGCACCTGCACCGCTCACACCATCCGAACCGGCGGACACCAAGGCTCGCGCCTCATGAGGGCCACGATCGTGGCCATTTCCTGCATGGCCAGAACAATGGCCGGGCCAGGGATCACGGAACGTGAATCCCGTGTGACACAGCATGGTTGACGTTCCGTCACCCCAACAAGCGCTTCGGGCATATTCCAGCGCGAAGGAGTACGCGTGCGGCATACTGTGCGACGCCTGTTCCGGGATGTCGAACAGGGGGCGGCCGACGGCCGTTCCGCACCGCGGGGCCGGGAGCGCACCGCCGGTTCCGGAGCCGCCCGAAGGGCGACTCCGGCACGGCTGGCGCCCGGGACCACTCGCATCCGCACAAGGTACCGGAGTGTGGCACCGACTCCGGGCCGTGACGGGTGGCCCGGCGGACACGACCCGATATCAACGCTCCGTCACGCCGCACCGCCACGGTCCGCGGCATCCGCTCGGAACGCCGCGAGCGAGGGCCGGTGCGGCCCGGGTCACTCGGGCACGGTGAAGTAGCGGGCGAAGGCCGGGACGATCTCCGCCTCCCCCACCTTGCCGTCGCCGTCCGTGTCCAGCGCGGCGGCGACCGGGCGGGCGGAGTCCCCGGGGACGCCGAGCGCGGCGAGCACGCGCGCGACGTCCTCGACGATCACGGCTCCGTCGCCGTCGGTGTCGGCGACGTCCAGGGCCGCGTGCAGGAAGGGGCGGGCGATCTCGGCGAAGCGGTCCGGGTTGTCCCGCAGCCGCTTGACCGCCGCGGTGACGAACTCCGCCCGGGTGATGCGCTGGTCGCCGTCCCGGTCGGCGATGCCCGCCATGCCCTGCCAGAGCGCCTCCGCGCCGCCGTACAGGGCCTGCCCCTTCTCGGACCGGGCGGCGGTGCCGAACTCGGCGAGCAGCGCCTTGGCCGCCGCGTTGAAGTCCGCACGGTCGATGTAGCCGTTGCCGTCCTGGTCGAAGGTGGTGAACCGCGCGGCGATCCTGCGCTCGTACTCGCTGTTGACCATGGTTCTCTCCGGCCGCCTCACGTCGGTGGGTGGTCTGCGTCTCGCTCGGAGCGTACGACGCCGGGCGCGGCCGCGGGCGGGTTCCGCGCGTCCGGGCGCCGGCGGGCGGGTCTCCGGGCAGGTGGGTGTGTGAGCAGGTGAACGGGTGAACGGATGGGTGTGCGGGCGTCCCGGGCGGGTGGCGTCCGCGCGCCTACGCGGAGAGCGGGCGCGGTTCGTCGCCGGTCGCCGAGGCCAGGTCGGGATGGACGTCGAAGAGCCGCCGCACGCCGAGCGCGCCGAGGACGCGGTTGACGTGGGAGCCGTCCACGGCGCCCTGCGCGGGCAGTATCAGGCGCAGCCGGCCCTGACAGGAGCGGATGAGCCGCCGGGAGGCGATGAGCACCCCGACCCCGCTGGAGTCGCAGAACAGGACCTCGGAGAGATCCAGGACGAGACTGTGCCGCCCCTCGGCCACCTCGTCGTGCACGCGCTGCCGCAGCACCGGTGACGTCACCAGGTCCAGTTCGCCGGCCACCTGGAGCACGGCCCACTCGCCCTGCTCACCGCCGGTCACATTGAGCGTCACCACCATGCCCTTCATTCGCCGGTCAACGGACGTCCGGAATCACCTGAATCTCACCGGAACACACCCGAAACGGAAGTCATGCTTACGCTTCTTGGCCGCGCGCCTGCCCACCGGCCGTTCCCGCAAACGCCCCGCGGAAAACGGGGACCGATCGGAAAAGGCTTGTTCCAAGCGCTTTCGCTCCTGTTCGATCGCCTCCGGCCGCACGGTAAAGGGTAGGGGAAGCGCTTATCACCCGCGGGTGCCCGGGGGCGCACATTGACACAAAGGGGCGTGCGGTGTCGGACGTGCCGACTACATTCGGGAAGGGGATGGCCGCAGGCTGGAGGCCGGAACGGGCACGAGGACGAGCAGCGCGTCGGGCAGGGGGTGAGGGGCCGCATGGCGGAGAGGGACGCACCGCTGCGCTGGGACCGCAAGATGCAGCAGCGGCTCGCGCGCGGCGAGGCCGCCGCCCTGGGGGAGCTGTACGACCGGTTCGCCTCGCTCGTGCACGGACTCGCGCACCGGGTGCTCGGTGACGAGCGGGCCGCCGACCGCCTCACGCGCGACGTCTTCGCGCACGTCTGGGAGCATCCCGACACCTACGACCACCGGCAGGGCCCGCTGCGCACCTGGATCGCCACCCTGACCCACCGCCTGGCGGTGCAGCGCCTGCGCACCACCGAGACGGCCGCCCTCGCCCGCGGCGGCACCGGAACCACCGAGGAGCTGGAGAGCACGGTGCGCCACGCCGCGGTCGCCGCCCGCGCCGACTACATCGTCCAGTCCATGCCGGCCCCGTTGCGCGCCGCCCTGGAGCTGGCCTACTTCCAGCGGCGCGACTACCGTCAGACCGCCGCCGACCTCGGTGTCACGGAGGACGAGGCCCGCCGCCGCCTCCGCCTCGGCCTCCAGCTCCTGTCCACCGCCCGCGAAGCGGCCGCCCCGCAGGCGGCACCGGGGTCGCCGCCGGGGTACGGGGGTGCGGCATGAAGGACCCCCACGGCACCCGCGACGAGAACGGGGACCCCGACGGCCCCGGTGACCCCGGCGGCCCCGGTGACCCCGGCGAACGCGCCTCCGCCGCGCGGACACCGCTGCCCCGGGTGTCCGTCGAGGACGGCGGGCGGTCGCTGCCCGACGCGGTGCCGGGCGGGCCCGTGGCGCTGGAGCACCAGGGGCCCGTGGCGCTGGAGCACCAGGTGCTGGCGTCGCTCCTCGGGGCGTGGGCGCTGGCGGCCTGTTCGGCGGAGGAGGCGGCGGCCGTCGAGGAGCATCTCGGCGCGTGCGACCCCTGCGCCGACGAGGCGCTGCGGCTGCGCGAGGCCGTCGGGCTGCTGCAGCGGCCCGAGAGCCTCGACCTGGACCCCGCCCTGCGCACCCGCGTCCTGGAAGGGTGCCTGGAACGGCGCCCGCCGCGCATCCCGGTGCCCGACTGGGCGTCGCCGTACGACGCCGAGACCGCGCGGCTGGACGCGCTGCTGCAGGACATCGGGGACGCCGAGTGGCACGCGCCGGTCCGGCTGCGCTGGTTCGAGGCGGACGGCGCCGCGAGCCGCCGCACCACCGTCGCCGGGGTCATCGCGCACCTGCTGACGGTCGACGGACTGGTCGCGGTCGCCCTGGGGCTCGCCGACCCGCTGGGCGACGTCACCGCGCCGACCGACGCACCGGCCGGCCGCACCGAGGCGTACTGGCGTGCCTCGCGCCACCCGCCCACCCGCGCGGTGCGGGCACCCTGGCGCGAGCAGAGCCACGACCTCGTACGGACCGTGTCGTTCACCGGCGAGGCGGGCCGGATGCCGGTGTCCTACGGCGACTTCGGGCTGCCGCTGCACGACGCCATGCTGGACCGGGCGTTCGAGTGCTGGGTGCACGCGGAGGACATCGCCGACGCGGTCGACTACCCGTACGAGCCGCCCTCCGCGCGTCATCTGCACCGCATGATCGATCTCGCGGCCCGGCTGCTGCCGGACGCCCTCGCGGCCCGTCGCCGGGCGGGGCCGGCCCCGCCCGCCGCCCGCCCGCGTCTGCTCGCCGCGGGTGAGCCGGGGCGCAGCCTGCGGCTGGAGATCGAGGGCTCGGGCGGCGGGGAGTGGCTCATCCCCCTCGACTCCCCGGGGGCGGTGGGCTCCGCCGACCACGAGGTGGCGCACGTGGCCCTGGACGGCGTGGAGTTCTGCCGGCTGGCCGCGGGCCACGTGCCTCCGGCCGAGGCCGCCGCGGGCCAGGCGGGCGACCGCGAGGCGATCAGGGACGTCCTGTTCGCGGCGGCCGGCCTGAGCCGGATGTAGGACCGGCGGACGCCCGCGCGGTGCCGGTCCGGGCCGGCCTCACCCGGCGCCGTCCGGGGGCGGGGCGGGTGCCGTGTGGAGGACTTCGCGGGCCTGGTCCGCGGCCCGGATGATGCTCTCGGAGATGAAGTCGAGGAAGCGCGCCATGTTCTCCAGGCGCTCGGCGGCCGGGGTGCCGGAGCCGAGGACGCCGACGCCCTGGCGTGCGGTCTCGGCCACCTGCAGGGTCCCGCGGGCGCTGGCGACCATGGACTGGTACCAGACGTCGTCGTCGATGACGTAGCGCTCGCGCCGCGACGCGTCGCGTTCCCGCCGGACGAGGCCCTGCCCGTCGAGGAACGCGACCGCCTTGGAGATGGACGCCGGACTGACCTGCAGGCGCCGGGCGAGGTCGGCCGCGCCGAGGCTGCCCGTGTCACTGACGAAGAGACAGGCCATCACCCGGGCCATCATCTTCGGCGTGCCCGACTGCATGAAGACGGTGGTCAGCGTCTCCTCGTACGCGCGCACCGCCTCGGCGTCGCGCCCGGGCTCCTGCGGGAGCGCCCGGGGCCCCGGGGGTGCGGCCTGCCGGCGCCGGTGGGCGCGGTGCTCGGCGGCCCGGTGGGCGAGGTCGGCGCGGTACGCGGTGGGGCCGCCGTTGCGCATCACCTCGCGCGTGATCGTCGAGGTGGGGCGGTCGACGCGCCTGGCGATCTCCGCGTAGGCGAGGCCGTCGGCCAGCCCCAGCGCGATCTGCTGACGTTCCTGCTGGGTGAGCCTGCCTCCCGGCATGTGTTCTCCTTCGTGCTCCCTCGGTGCCCCCACCATAGCGTTCACTCCGATTTCATTGCAACGAACGATCCTCTGACGTTGCGTTACCCGGCGGGCTGTTGCAATGAAATAGCGCATTTGACCTGTACTTACGACTGTTGAGCGCAACAAAGATATTGATAAGAACATGAACGCAACGTAGCGTTTCCAATGTCAGAAACACCGGCGAGCGCACAGGAGCCCACCATGCAGGCCTTCGGCACCCCCGCCCCGATCTCCGCCGTCCTCGACATCCCCGCGGGGCGCGTCCGGTTCATCGCCGCCGACCGGGACGACACCACGGTCGAGGTCCTGCCCGCGGACGCCTCCAAGGGGCGCGACGTGCGGGCCGCCGAGCGGACCCGGGTCGCGTTCGGCGACGGTGTCCTGCGGATCGAGGGAGCGGCGAAGAACCAGTTCCTGGGTCCCTCCGGCTCCGTGGAGGTGACGGTCCGGCTGCCCGCCGGTTCCCGCGTCGAGGCCAGGGCGGCCGGCGCCGAGTTCCGCGGCGTCGGGCGGCTCGGCGACGTCGCCTTCGAGGGCGCGCACGGCCCGGTCAAGCTCGACGAGGCCGCGAGCGTCCGCCTCACCACCGCCGCCGGTGACGTCTCGGTCGGCCGCCTGCGCGGTCCCGCCGAGATCAGCACCGAGAAGGGCGACATCCGGATCACCGAGGCCGCGGGCGGCGCGGTCGTGCTGCGCACGCAGGCCGGCGACGTGTCGGTCGGTGCCGCCGCCGGAGTCTCCGCCTCGCTGGACGCCGGCACCTCCCACGGCCGCGTCCACAACGCGCTCAGGAACGCCGACGGCACCCCCGCCCTGACCATCCACGCGACCACCGCCCACGGCGACATCACCGCCCGCAGCCTCTGAGGAGCAGCAGTCATGACGAACCCGGCCATCGCGGCGAACGGACTGCGCAAGTCCTACGGCGACAAGACCGTCCTCGACGGCGTCGACCTGGCCGTCCCCGAGGGGAGCGTCTTCTCCCTGCTCGGCCCGAACGGCGCCGGCAAGACCACCGCCGTCAAGATCCTGTCCACGCTCGTCACGGCCGACGCCGGCGACATCCGCGTCGGCGGCCACGACCTCGCGGCCGACCCGCAGGCCGTGCGGGCCGCGATCGGTGTCACCGGTCAGTTCTCCGCCGTCGACGGGCTGATCACCGGCGAGGAGAACATGCTCCTCATGGCGGACCTGCACCACCTCCCCCGCGGCGAGGGCCGGCGGGTCGCCGCCGGACTGCTGGAGCGCTTCGGCCTCACCGAGGCGGCGAGGAAGCCCGCGTCCACCTACTCCGGCGGCATGAAGCGCCGCCTGGACATCGCCATGACCCTGGTCGGCGGCCCCCGGATCATCTTCCTCGACGAACCGACCACCGGCCTCGACCCGCGCTCCCGCCACACCATGTGGCAGGTCGTCCGCGACCTGGTCTCGGACGGGGTCACCGTCTTCCTCACCACCCAGTACCTGGAGGAGGCCGACGAACTCGCCGACCGCATCGCCGTACTCGACGGCGGAAGGATCGCCGCCGAGGGCACCGCCGACGAGCTCAAGCGGCTCGTCCCCGGCGGGCACGTACGGCTCCGCTTCACCGACCCCGCCGCCTACCGGTCCGCGGCCGGCGCGCTGCGCGAGGCGACCGGGGACGACGCGGCACTGGCCCTGCAGATCCCGGGCGACGGCGGCCAGCGCGCACTGCGGTCCCTCCTCGACCGGCTGGACGCGGCCGGCGTCGAGGCCGACGAACTGACCGTCCACACCCCCGACCTCGACGACGTCTTCTTCGCCCTCACCGGCACCGCCACCGTTCCCGCCCAGGACAACCGGCCCAAGGAGGCCCGCCGATGAGCACCCCCCCGGCTGCCGCCCGACCGTCCCGCTTCTCCCTCGCCGTGCGCGACTCGTCCACGATGCTGCGCCGCAACCTCCTGCACGCCCGGCGCTACCCGTCGCTCACCCTGAACCTGCTGCTCACGCCGGTCATGCTGCTGCTGCTCTTCGTCTACGTCTTCGGCGACGCGATGAGCGCGGGCATCGGCGGCGGAGACCGCTCCGACTACATCGCCTACATCGTCCCGGGCCTGCTCCTGATGACCATCGGGTCCACCACGATCGGCACCGCGGTCTCCGTCTCCAACGACATGACCGAGGGCATCATCGCCCGCTTCCGCACCATGGCCATCCACCGCGGCTCCGTACTCGTCGGGCACGTCGTCGGCAGTGTCGTGCAGTCGGTCATGAGCGTGGTCCTCGTCGGCGCCGTCGGGGTGGCCATCGGCTTCCGCTCCGCACACGCCACCGCCCTGGAGTGGCTGGCGGCCTTCGGACTCCTCGCGCTCTTCACCCTGGCACTGACCTGGATCGCCGTCGGGATGGGGCTGGTCAGCCCGAACGCCGAGGCCGCCAGCAACAACGCGTTGCCGCTGATCTTCCTTCCGCTGATCTCCAGCGCCTTCGTCCCGGTCGCCTCCATGCCCGGCTGGTTCCAGCCGGTCGCCGAGTACCAGCCCTTCACGCCGGCCATCGAGACCCTGCGCGGTCTCCTCCTCGGCACCGGGATCGGCCACAACGGGTGGCTCGCCCTCGCCTGGTGCGTCGCCCTCACCGCACTCGGCTACTTCTGGTCCACCGCGAAGTTCAGCAGCGACCCGGCGTAACCGCCGTGGTCACGCGGGCCGCACCCCTCCCCCGCAGAGCCCGCTCGCCCCGGGGCGGCGTCCACCGGCACCCCGCCGGCGCGCGCCGCCCCTCCGGCGTCGCGGACCGCACCCGGGGCCGGCGGGAAGCACCGGACGGGCACGCCCCAGGCGGCGACGACCGTCCACCGCCCGTTCAGGCGGCGACGACGCTCCGCCGCCCGTCCAAGCGAAGACGACCCTCCGCCGCCCGTTCAGGCGAAGACGACCGTCCGCCGCCCGTTCAGCAGAATCCGACGCTCCGCGTGCCACTTCACGGCCCGCGCCAGCGCCTGGCACTCCACGTCGCGCCCGGTGGCCACCAACTGGTCCGGCGTGACGTCGTGACCGACCCGCTCGACCTCCTGCTCGATGATCGGCCCCTCGTCGAGGTCGGCCGTCACGTAGTGGGCGGTCGCGCCGATCAGCTTCACGCCCCGGGCGTGCGCCTGGTGATAGGGCTTGGCGCCCTTGAAGCTCGGCAGGAAGGAGTGGTGGATGTTGATGATCCGGCCGCTGAGCTGCTTGCAGAGGTCGTCGGAGAGCACCTGCATGTAGCGGGCCAGTACGACGAGTTCGACCCTCTCCTCGCGCACGATCTCCAGGACGCGCGCCTCCGCCTCCGCCTTGGTGTCCCTCGTCACGGGGATGTGGTGGAACGGGATGCCGTAGGACCCCACCAGCTCGGCGAAGTCGGTGTGGTTGGACACCACGGCCGCGATCTCCACCGGCAGCGCACCGGTCCGGGCCCGGAAGAGCAGGTCGTTCAGGCAGTGCCCGAACCTGCTGACCATGAGCACGACGCGCATCTTGTCGTCGGCCCGGTTGATCTGCCAGTCCATGTGGAAGGCGTCGCCGATCGCCGTGAAGCTGGCGCGCAGCTTGTCCACGGTCACCGGGGCGTCGGCCGAGAAGTGGACGCGCATGAAGAAGAGTCCGGTGTCGTGGTCGCCGAACTGCTGGCTGTCCTCGATGTTGCAGCCGGTCATGAACAGGTAGCTCGACACGGCGTGCACGATGCCCTGCTTGTCGGGACAGGACAGCGTGAGGACGTACTGGTCGGCCGGGGCGGCGGCCGGCGGGACGGCGGCGGGGGACGACTCGTTCATGCGGCACAGGGTCCCATATCCGGGCCCCCGGACCGAGGCGCGTCCCGCCAGGCGGACCCGGGCGCCCCACCGGGCGGGCCCCGGCACCCTCTCAGGCGGACCGGGTCAGGATGCGCAGTACGTCGAGCGTGCGCGGCTCCGCCTCCGGGTCCTCGCCGTCGCCGGTGGCCAGCCGGACGTGCGCGTCACGGGCCGCCCGCACCGCCTCCGGCCAGTCGGGGTGGTCGAGGTACGCGGTCACCGGCGCGTCCGGTCCCACCTGGTGCATGATCCGCAGCACGCGCAGCACGGCGGTGTCGACGAGCGCCGCCTCCTGCGAGTCGCGGAAGACCGTGCCCACGTACTTCTCCGCGGACCAGTGATCCAGCCAGGTGTCCTCCACCAGCCGGTACACCGCGTCGGTGACGTCGCCGTAGCCGTCCACACCGGCCAGCCAGACGTCCCGCTGGAAGGCGGGGGCGGAGAGCATGTGCAGCGCGGAGCGCACCTGGCTGCGCCAGCGCCACCACGGCATGTCGTTGAGTGGCATGCCGCCCATGGTGGAGGAGCGACGGCCGCGACGGGAAGAGTTCTCCGAACCTTGCACGGTCATCGATCGTACGTTCCCCTCCGTCGGCGCCCCATCGGCCCCCTCAATTCACTTCTACGTCACCGTGCGTTGATCACAGGTCACTTCCAGGTTATCCACGTGACGGAATCGTGTGGGGACATGACCGGCAGGCGACCCACCCGCAGCACCTTCCTCCGCGGCCTCTCCGGCCGCCTACGGGCCACCCGCACCGGCGCACTCTCCGCGGGAGCGCTGGTGGCGTGCGCGTCGCTCGCCGCCGGCTGCGGGGTCGTCCCCGGTACCGCGGGAGGTTCCGGGGACGACGACCCGATCACCGTCATGACCTGGGCCCCGGAGGAAACGGGTGCGACCAACAAACCCGGCATGCCCGCCTTCGCCCAGGCCTACGCCCGCTCGGTCAACGCCCAGGGCGGCCTCGGCGGACGCAAGCTCAACGTCCTGACCTGCAACGACCGCAACAACAGCGTGACCGCCGCGAAGTGCGCCCGCCTCGCGGTCAAGGAGAACGTGATCGCGGTCGTCGGCTCCTACAGCCAGCACGCCGACTCCTTCTTCCCCATACTGGAGGGCGCCGGCATCCCGTACATCGGCGGCTACGGCATCACCAACAGGGAGTTCACCAGCCCCCTGTCCTACCCGGTCAACGGGGGCCAGCCCGCGCTGCTCGCCGGCCTCGGCAGCGCGCTCGCCGACTCCTGCGGGCCGGTCACACTCGTCCGGCCCGACACCATCACGGGCGACGAGCTGTCCGTGCTGCTCGACTCCGGGCTGGCCTCGGGCGGGCACGAGCGGGCCTACGACCAGCGGGCGGCGGAGGACGCCACCGAGTACGGCGGCCAGTCCGAACAGGCGCTGCGGCGGGTCACCACCGGCTCGCAGGACCAGGGGTGCGTGGTGCCCGTCCTCGGGGACCGCACGGGCACCTTCATGGACTCCTTCCGCCGGGCGCGCGAGGGCCACCCCGAGGTGCGGACCGCGACCGTGCTCGGCAGCGTCGACCAGACCGCGATCAACGCGAGCGGCGGGGCGTCCGGGCCCTACGAGGGGGCGTACGTCACCGGCTGGTACCCGCCGGTGAGCGACCCGGGCTGGGCCGGGATGAAGAGGGTGATCAAGGAGCAGGCGTTCGGCGACAACGACGTCGACGCCGCGGACGCCGGGGTGCAGACCACGTGGATCGCGTACACCGTCCTCAAGCAGGTCGTCGACTCCCTCGGTGACGGCGAGGTCAGCGCCGGCACCGTCAGGCGGGCCCTGGACGGCGGGCTGGAGGTCGGCACGGCCGGGCTCACGCCCTCCCTCCGGTGGACGTTCGCGGACAAGCTGGCCTCGGTCGGTTTCCCGCGCCTGGTCAACACCGAGGTCACCCTGCAGGTCGTACGGCAGGGCCGCCTCGTCTCGGCCCGCCAGGACGCCCTGGACACCACCCGCACCCTGCAGGACGCCGACGTGTCCTGAGCCGGCCGCCGGCACGTGCCCCGGCCCGGGGCGCGGGCCGGGGCGCGGGCCCGGACCGGGTGCTGCGCCCCGGGGGCGCGGGCCCGGGACCGTCACAGTTGGGTCGGCCGGCGTTCCGTCAGGCCGTACTGCTTGGCGATGGCGTTCCAGAGCTTGGCGGCCTTGGCCTTCTCCTTGCTCGCCGTGCCGCTCGCCTGGTTGCCGGCGTCCGGGTTCGCGCGGGGCTTGCCCTTCTTGCAGCCGTTCTTGCCGGCCGTCCGGTCGGCCCAGGCCGCGTAGTGGTTGTCGGCCGAGGCCGAGGCCTGCCACGCCTTGGTGAGGGCGGTGGTCAGTTCGGTGTGCCGGGGCAGCTTGTCCACGGACAGCTCGGAGAGGCTGGTGACCAGGCCGGTGCGCTGCTTGGCGGCCTCGCGCAGATCCTCGGCCGCCTGGGACAGGTTGTCGCAGGACTTCACGTCGTCCACGGCGTTGATCACCGTGGACCGGCTGTCGCCGCTGTCGGCCAGCAGCCGGTCCAGCTCGACGGCCTGCTGCCGGACCGGGTCGACGGACGGCGACGCGGAGGCCGACGCGGACTCGGAGACCGGGGCCGTGGCGGACACGGTCCGGTTGCCGTCGTCGTCCTCCTCGCCGCCCCCGCCGGCCATCATCGCGCCGGCGCCGACGCCGACGACGGCGATGCCGACGCCCACGGCCGCCAGGAGCGGCAGACGCGAACCGGTCCGCCCGCCGCGGCCGCCCCGGCCGCCGCCGTTCTCGTTCCCGCGCCGCCTGCCGCCGCCACCGCCCGGCCCCTGCGGAGCGTGCCCGGACCGGCCGCCGGGCAGCGGCGGCTGCGGCTCGTCGAAGCGGGGCAGCTGCTGGGTGGCCGAGGCGGGGCCCTCGGCGCCCGGCGCGCTGCGGAAGAGGTTGTCGAACTCGGCGGGCGGCTGCCGCCCCTCGTCACCGCCGTGCACCGTCCCGTAGGGGTCGGGCGCGGGGCCGCCGGGCACCGGCGCGATGAACTGCGTGGCCTCGGCGTCGGGGTGCGGAGCGGGCGCGGCGGGGGCGGGCTGGTGCCCGGCCCCGGCCTGCTGCGGGTAGTGCGGTGCGTGGCCGAGGTACTGCGCCGACTCGGCGTGCGCCTGGGCGGGGCGGCCGTGCCGGCCGTGCGCCTGGGCGTCGGGGCCGTACGGGGAGTGCTGTCCGTACGTCTGGCCCGCAGGGTCGTGCTGGGAGTGCTGCCCGTACGTCTGACCCGCAGGGTCGTGCTGGGAGTGCTGCCCGTACGTCTGACCCGTGGGACCGTGCGGGGCGTGTGTCGGCGCGGGGCTCTCCGGAGGCAGCGCCCCCGGCCCCACGGGGGGTATGTACTGCGTCGCGCCCTCGTCCCCGGGTGCCCCGACCGGCGGCAGGAACTGGGTGAGGCCCTCGTCGGCCGACGGCAGCGGTGCGAACGGCTGCGGCGCGGACGCGTGCGGCACGGGCGCCTGATCCTGCCGCCCGTAGGAGAACTGCGCGCCGTGGGCCTGGCCACCGGCCGGTTCCCCGTACGCCGCGGCCCCACCGTCCGCCGGTCCGCCGTACGCCGCGGCCCCACCGTCCGCCGGTCCGCCGTAGGTCCCCGGGGCCCGGCCGCCGGAGGGCTCGCCGTACCCCGGGGCCTGCGCGCCCTCCGGAGGCAGCGGGCCGGGGCCCGCCTGGGACGGCAGGCTGCCGGGCGACTGGACCGGACCCTGCGCGGGCCAGGTGTGCGAGGCGGACGGCTGGGCGGTCTCCGGCGGGCCGGCCCCCCAGGGCTGGTCGCCGGACGGCGTGGACCAGCCCTGTTCCGGAGCCGGGCTCTGCTGCTGCTCGGGGCCCCACGGCCGGTCCCAGGCCTGTCCGCCGGGCGGCGCCGAGGGGGGCACGGGCCGGCCGGCCTGACCGGCGCCGGCGCCTGCCCGGCCCGGCAGCAGCGGCTCGCCACCGTCCGAGGGCAGCACGATGCCTTCGCGCGCGGGCCGCGCCGAGGGCTCCTCGCCCTGTCCACTCTGCGTCACCGGGACTCCTACGAATGGGGGACCTTCGGAATCGTCGGCTCACGCTACCGGGTCCCCGGAACCCCCTGCCACGCCGCACGGGGCGTGGACTCCTTCCCTGTGACAGCAGTAACAAAACCGGTACGCGGCACGCTGTTCACGGCACTTCCCGCCCACCGTGCCGCCGTTTCCCGCCCGTTCACCCGCGCGCGGCCCCGGCGTTCACGCCGCCGCCTGGAGGTCGAGCCGCGCCCCGAACTCCCGTACCACCGCCTCCTCCCGGTACGGCTCCAGCCGCGCCTGGAAGTCGTCCAGGTACTCGGAGCCCCGGTTCGAGCGCAGTGTCTCCAGGAGTTCCACGGCCTTCGTCGCGGTGGTGCAGGCCTGTTCGATCTCGCGCTGCTGCACCTGCGCCGTGGCCAGCAGCACGTGTCCGATGGCCCGCCTGCGCGCCCGCGACTCGGGGTGCCCGTCCAGGGACTGCCGGGCGTACCGCGCCGCGGCGTCGGCCTGCCCGAGGTCACGGTGGCAGTGCGCCAACTCGTCGGCGAGGTAGGCCTCGTCGAAGTGCGCGATCCACACGGGGTCGTCCCCGGAGGCGGCGTCGGCCGCGTCCAGTGCGGCCACCGCCCGCCCGGCCGCCGTGTGGGCCGCCCGTACGTCGCCGAGGAGCGCGTGGCCGCGGGCCTCGGCCGCGTGGAACATCGCCTCCGCGCGCGGCGTCACCCGCCCGCGTGCGCCCTCCTGCGCCGCGCGCGCCAACTGCGCGATCTCCCGCGGGTTGCCGAGCTGTGCGGCCAGGTGGCTCATGGACGCGGCGAGGACGTACCCGCCGTACCCCCGGTCGCCGGCCGCCTGCGCGAGCCGCAGGGACTGGATGTAGTACCGCTGGGCGAGCCCCGGTTGCCCGGTGTCGACGGCCATGTACCCGGCGAGTTCGGTCAGTCGGGCCACCGAGGCGAACAGCTCCCGTCCGACCGACTCCCGGTAGGAGCCCGCGAGCAGACCGGAGACGACGCTGTTCAGGTAGTGCACGACCACCGGGCGCACGTGCCCGCTGCCGTACTGGTGGTCCAGCTCCACCAGCGCCTGCGTCATCGCCCGCACGGCCGCCACGTCGGAGGGCCCCACCCGCGGCCCGGCCGAGCGCGACACCTGGGAGTCGGGGGCGGAGATCAGCCAGTCCCGGCTGGGTTCGACGAGCGCGGAGGCGGCCACGGAGGACCCGGACAGGAAGTCCCGGCGCCCGACGTCGCTGCGCCACAGCTCGCAGACCTGCTCGATGGCCCCCGGTACCGTCGGCGAGAACTGGAGGCCGACGCCGGACGCCAGGTTCTTGCCGTTGGCCATGCCGATCTCGTCGATCGTGACCGTGCGGCCGAGCTTGCGTCCGAGCGCCTCGGCGATGATCGCCGGCGCCCTGCCGCGCGGTTGCTGCCCGCGCAGCCAACGGGCCACGGAGGTCTTGTCGTACCGCAGGTCGAGCCCGTGCTCGACCCCGCACACGTTGACCCGGCGGGCGAGGCCCGCGTTCGAGCAGCCCGCTTCCTGAATGAGCGCCTGCAGTCGTTCGTTCGGCTGCCGCGCGACGAGCGGCCTTGCGGCCATGACGTAACCCCCATGCGGTCTCATGCGGTCTCGGTGCTGTCCCGGCGGACGAAGGAATCCGGCCGTGAAGATCAATGCCCCGTCGATGTGCCGACAATGCGAGACGTGCGAAGCTTGCGAGGATTGCCGGGGTACGGCCGCTGCCGGCCCCAGACGTGGCTACCCAGCTCGCCCGGCGAATCCCCTGCGCGCCCCCACGCATGCACCCATGCGCCCGGCCACGGCATCGGTGCTCCTCCCCCGCGCAGAGGCGTGGGCACGGCCCCGGAGGGCTCGCGCCGGGAGGGTGGCGCCGGGAGACGGGCGGGCGCCCGTAACCCGGCGTGGGCACGGGAGTTGAGTTCCACGTGGAAGAGACCATCCCGGGCACCGAAGCCGCTCAGATCCCGCAGCAGCGCGGCGCGTCGCTGCTGGAGACCGCCGTACGCTACGCCGAGGAGCGCCACTGGGACGTGTTCCCCGGCACCTGGCTGGAAGCCGCCGACGGGGTGCAGCGCTGCTCCTGCGGGGACCCGGCGTGCGCCGCCCCGGGCGCGCACCCGGCGCACGAGGACTGGGCGGCCCAGGCGACGGGCAGCGCGACCGTCGCCCGCCGGATGTGGCAGAAGCAGCCCACCGCGTCGGTCCTGCTGCCCACGGGGCGGACGTTCGACGCGATCGACGTGCCCGAGACCGCGGGGTTCCTGGCCCTCGCCCGGATGGAGCGGATGGAGCTGACGCTCGGTCCGGTGACGCTCGCGCCGGACCGGCGGATGCGGTTCCTCGTCCTCCCCGGGGCCGCGGCGAAGGTCCCGGACCTCGTACGGCGGCTGGGGTGGTCGCCGCCGTCCCTCGATCTGAAGGCACTGGGGGAAGGGGCGTACGTGGCCGCGCCGCCCACGCGGTACGGGACGCGGGGGGCCGTGCAGTGGGCGTGCCGGCCCACGCCGGCGAACCGGTGGCTGCCGGATGTGGAGGAGCTGGTCTCGCCGCTGGCGTACGCGTGCGGCAGGGACCGCTAGGAATCCGCGGCGCGGAGCCGCACGTCCGCACCGGCCCGTGCCCCTCCGGCCCGTTTCTCCCCCCGTAGGGTGCAGGTCGACGGAGGGAGACGTGGTGAGCACAAGCGCCGTACGGATACAGGGGCTCTGGAAACGGTTCGGGCAGCAGGTCGCCGTGGGCGGAATCGACCTGGAGCTGCCCGCGGGCAGGTTCATCGGGCTCGTCGGGCCGAACGGGGCCGGGAAGACGACCACCCTCTCCATGGTGACCGGGCTGCTCAGGCCGGACCAGGGATCGGTCGAGGTCGTCGGGCACGACGTGTGGCGCGACCCGGTCGAGGTGAAGGCCAGGATCGGGGTGCTGCCCGAGGGACTGCGGCTGTTCGAGCGGCTGTCGGGGCGGGAACTGCTCGGCTACACCGGCCGGTTGCGCGGGCTCCCCGGTGCCGAGGTCGACAAACGGGCCACGCAGCTCCTGGACGTGCTCGACCTGGCCGGAGCCCAGCACAAGCTGGTCGTCGACTACTCGACCGGCATGCGCAAGAAGATCGGGCTCGCGTCCGCGCTGCTGCACAATCCCGAAGTGCTCTTCCTGGACGAGCCGTTCGAGGGCGTCGACCCGGTGTCGGCCCAGACGATCCGGGGGGTGCTGGAGCGCTACACCGCCTCCGGCGCCACCGTCGTCTTCTCCTCCCACGTCATGGAGCTGGTGGAGTCGCTCTGCGACTGGGTGGCGGTCATGGCCGCGGGCCGCATCCGCGCCACCGGCACCCTCGCGGACGTGCGCGGCGAGGCGGCCTCCCTGCAGCAGGCGTTCCTCGAACTCGTCGGCGCCGGGGCCCGGGACACCGGGTCCCACCTGGACTGGCTGGGCGGCGGGTCCCGGTGAACGCGCACGGCACCCCGGTCGGCTCCGGCACCCCCGCCGGCCCCGGCACCCCCGCCGGCTCCGGCACTTCCGTCACCTCCGTCACCTCCGTCTTCGTGCGGCTGAAGCTGTCCCTGCTGCGCAACGGGTTGCGGCAGTCCGGCGGGCGGCGGGCCGCGTACATCGCCTCGGTCGTCGTCGTCCTGCTCTTCGCCGCGCTCCAGCTGATCGGTCTGATCGCGCTGCGCGGGCACGCGCACGTGGACGCGCTGGTCATCCTGCTGGCGGCGGTGCTGGGCCTCGGCTGGGCGGTGATGCCGCTGTTCTTCCCCGGCGGCGACGAGACCCTCGACACCACCCGGCTGGTGATGCTGCCGCTGCGGCCCCGCCCGCTGATCCGGGCCCTGCTCACCGCCTCGCTGGTGGGCATCGGACCGCTGTTCACGCTGTGCATGTTCGCCGGTTCCGTGGTCGCGGTCGCGCACGGCGGGGCGGCGTACGCCGTCGGTGTCGTCGGTGCCGTGCTCGCGCTGCTGGTGTGCGTGACGCTCGCGCGGACGGTCGCCGCCGCCAACGTGCGGCTGCTGACCAGCCGCCGGGGCCGCGATCTGGCAGTGCTGAGCGGGCTGGTCATCGCGGTCGGGGCGCAGCTCGTCAACTTCGGCGTGCAGCGGCTCGGCTCGTCGGGGCTGGAGCAGCTCGGCCCGGCGGCCGACGTACTGCGCTGGGTGCCGCCGGCATCGGCGATCGGTGCGATGGACGCGGCGGGCGACGGGGCGTACGGCGTCGCACTCGCCCAGCTGGCGCTGACCGCGGCGGCCCTGGTGCTGCTGCTGCGGGTCTGGTCCCGCCACCTGACGCGGCTGATGACCACGCCCGACGGCTCCACCCTCCGGAGCGACACCCGGCCGGTACGCGAACGCGGCTCCTCGGGGCTCGCCCGGCTGCTCCCCGCGGGCCGCACCGGCACCACCATGGAGCGCACCCTGCGGTACGTGTGGCGCGACCCCAAGACCAAGGCGGCGTGGGTGACGTCGCTGGCCATCGGTCTGATCGTGCCGGTCTTCAACGCCTGGCAGGGCACCGGTTCGGTCTACTTCGCATGCTTCGCCGCCGGGATGCTCGGCATCCAGATGTACAACCAGTTCGGCCAGGACACGTCCGCGTTCTGGATGGTCGCGATGACGATCTCGTCGACCAGGGACGCCCACGTCGAGCTGCGGGCCCGCGCGCTGGCCCTGCTGCTGATCACCCTGCCGTACGCCACCCTCGTCACCGTCCTGACCACGGCGATGCTCGGCGACTGGCGGACGCTGCCCGAGGCGCTGGGCCTGTCCTTCGCGCTGCTCGGCGCGATGCTGGCGACCGGGGCGTGGACCTCGGCGCGCTTCCCGTACTCCATCCCGCAGGAGGGGTACAAGAACGTCGCCCCCGGCCAGGTCGGACTGGCCTGGATTTCGATCTTCGGCGGCATGGTCGGCGCGGCCCTGCTGTGCGCGCCGGTGATCGCGCTGACGATCTGGCTGAACGTGCGCGAGGGCGGCGGTGGCTGGCTGCTGCTGCCGGTGGGCACGGTGTACGGCGCCGCGCTGTCCCTGCTCGGCCTCCGCCTGGCCGCGCCGCGCACGGCGGGACGGCTGCCGGAGATCCTCACGGCGGTCAGCAAGGGGTGACCCGCGCCGCGGGGGGCGCGCGGCGGACCCGGACCGGGGCGCGGTGCCCGGAGGGCTGTCCCACGGCCGGGTGGGCCGGGGCCCCGGTCAGGGGTCCATGAGTGTGTCCAGGAAGGGTTCGATGGCCGCCCGCCACGCCTCCGGCTGGTCGTAGTGGACGAGGTGGCCGGCGTCGGCGACCTCCGCGTACTGGCCGCGCGGCAGCACGCGGACCATCTCCTGCGCCTCCGCGCGGCCCAGCTCCCCGTCGAGGCCGCGCACGACCAGGGCCGGGCAGCGCACCTGGGCCAGTTCCTCCCAGTGGGCGTCGTAGACCCATGTCTCACGGGACCTGAGCATCTGCTCCGGCTCGAACACGGGCCGCCAGCCGTCCGGGGACTCGGCCATCACCTCGGCGTAGAACTCGCCCCGGGCCGGGTTCGGCCGCTCCACCCACGGGTCGTCCTCGCCGAACCACTTGCGTACGTCGGCGAGCGTGGCGAAGGGGACCGGCCAGGCGCGGAACCACTCGGTCCAGGTGTGCTGCGAGGCGGCGCCGAGCGCCGAGGCCCGCATGTCGCAGATGATCAGTCCGCGGACCAGGTCGGGACGTTTGGCGGCGAGCTGCCAGGCGGTCAGCGCGCCCATGGCGTGGCCGATGAGGACGGCCGGACCGAGGCCCAGCTGCTCCAGGGCGGCCTCGACGTCCTCGACGTAGGCCTCCCGGGTGTAGGCCGCTCGCGGGGGCTTGTCGCTGCGGCCGTGGCCGCGCTGGTCGAGGGCGACGGCCCGGTGGCGGGCGGAGAGCCAGCGGGCGGTGGGGGCCCAGTGCGAGGCGCGGCCCATCAGGCCGTGGAGCAGCAGCACGCCCGGCAGGTCACCGGACCCGTGGGCGGAGGGCGGGGAGGGCCGGTCCGCCCCGGCGCTCCCGCCCTGGCCGGTGCCGCCGCGGCCTCCGCCGGCGGAGGCCGGGCCACCGGAGGCCAGGTCGCCGGGGGCCGGGTCGTGCGCCCGGTCGGTCTTGGGTGGGTCTCCGAACTCCCAGGCCGCGAGGCGTACGCCGCCCGCGCCGGTCACGTCGATGCGCCGCGCCATCAGGTCCTGGCACCCCCAAGCTCCACTCGGACCACTCGCCCCAGCCGGGCCGGCCGGTCCCGTGCACTGTGTCCTGCCTGTCGTACCTGTCCTACCTGTCGTGCCTGTGCTGCTCGCCGAGGGCGCCGTCGTGTGCCCGGTCCTCCGGCGCTCGCAGCGTATCGAATACCCATTCGAAGAGGCCGCATCGGTGGGCAACACCCCTCATTCGAGTGACACCCCTCGGGGATTGATCGCCGCGGCCGAGGGGAGATCTTCAACGGGAGGCGGACCGCTCGGGGAAAACGGTCCGAAGGGGATTGACCCTGAGAGCTCGGGGCTCCGGGTCAGCACCGGGGAGGACAGGCCCCGGCGCCACACGGCGCCGGGGCCCTCTCCGTCTCTCCGTCATGGTCCTCCCCCTCTCCGGCCGGGTGACCTCGCCGTCGGGCCGCGGCCGGGAGCCCTCACGTCATATGCCCGACGTCCCAGCCTCGCACGCGACGCGTCCGGGCGCTGCGCTTCGGCTCACCGGGCCGCGGAATCGGCGGGATCGCGCTCCCCGGGGCACCGCTCCCCCGCCCGTCGGGAAGCCGGCCGGCCCGCTCTCAGCGCTTGGCGACGAACACGTGCGAGGCGATCTCCGTCTCCAGCTCCGCCGCCTCGCCGCCGCTGCCCACCAGCACACCGCCCGCCGACTCCGTCACGCTCACCACCGAGCCGGGCTGCACACCCGCCCGGCGCAGCGTGTACATCAGCTGCGCGTCCGTCTGGATCGGCTCGCCGATGCGGCGCACGACGACCGTCTTGCCCTCCGGGCCCGGGTCCAGGTCGGCGAGCGACACCATGCCCTCGTCGAGGAACGGGTGGGCGCCGTCCGTCTCACCCAGCTCCTCCAGGCCCGGAATCGGGTTGCCGTACGGCGACTCGGTGGGGTGGCGCAGCAGCTCCAGCACGCGGCGCTCGACGGCCTCGCTCATCACGTGCTCCCAGCGACAGGCCTCGGCGTGCACCTGCTCCCACTCCAGGCCGATCACGTCGACGAGCAGGCACTCCGCGAGCCGGTGCTTGCGCATCACCCGGGTGGCCAGCCGGCGGCCCTCGTCGGTCAGCTCCAGGTGCCGGTCGGCGGCCACGGACACCAGACCGTCGCGCTCCATCCGCGCGACCGTCTGGCTGACCGTCGGGCCGCTCTGGTCGAGCCGCTCGGCGATCCGGGCGCGCATCGGGACCACACCTTCCTCCTCCAGCTCGAGGATGGTGCGGAGATACATCTCCGTGGTGTCGATCAGTCCGGACATACGTGCCCCTTGATGAGATTGCCGGAGGCTACGGCCCACCGGCGCGTGCGCTGGCCCTGGACTCAATTCTGACGCATACCACCGACAAGCGTGCCCCGGCGCGGAAAGCCGGGCTCCGCGGGGCCCGGAGCGCCACGCAGACGCCGTGCGGACGCCGTATTGACACCGCACTGGTCCAGACCGCACGGTGATCCGCGACGCAGCCACACCGAAGGGGTCCCGCATGAGCGACCGCAAGCCGGCCGGCCTGTTCATCGACGCCGCGATCGACCTCCTGCGGCGCGTCCGCGACGAGGAGGCCGAGGCCATCGAGGCGGCCGGCACGCTGCTCGCCGACACCGTGCAGAGCGGCGGCCGGCTCTTCGCCTTCGGCGCCGGTCACTCCTCCCTCGCCGCCCAGGACGTCGTCTACCGCGCCGGCGGGCTCGCCCTGATGAACCTGCTCGCCGTGCCCGGCGTCGTCGGCGTGGACGTCATGCCGGCCACGCTCGGCTCCGCCCTGGAGCGGGTCGACGGCCTCGCGGGCGCGGTGCTGGACGCCTCGCCGCTGCGCGCGGGCGACGCCCTGGTGATCATCTCCCTGTCCGGGCGCAACGCCCTCCCCGTGGAGATGGCCGTGAACGCCCGGGCGCTCGGCGTGCGGGTCATCGGCGTGACCTCGGTGGCGTACGCCGCCGAGACCAGGTCGCGGCACCTCTCCGGCACCTTCCTCAAGGACCACTGCGACATCGTGCTGGACTCCAAGATCGCCGTCGGGGACGCGGAGCTGACGCTCGACACCGTCCCCGCCCCCTTCGCCCCCGCCTCCACGGTCGTCACCAGCGCGCTCGTGCAGGCGATGACGGCCACGGCGGCCGCCGCCCTCGCCGACCGGGGCGTCGAACCGCCCCTGCTGCGCTCCGGCAACGTGGACGGCGGCCACGAGTGGAACGGGCGCGTCCTGGAGCAGTACCGGGACCGGATCTTCTACCGCCGCTGACCCGGCGGCCCGCCCACCGGCCCGGCCGCCGGTCACGGCCGCCGGCTGCACGGTGTCCGCTACCGCGGCTCCACCGCACCGGCCAGATCCAGTGCCGTCGCGATGCGCACCGCCACGTCCTCGGCGTACATCGCGTCGGACCGCTCGAACGCGCTGCGCCCCGCGCCCCGCAGGAAGGTCACGACGCCCAGCGTCCGGCCCCGGCTGCGCAGCACCGCGCACAGGCCGTGCACCGTGTCCGCCGGCCACTGCCGGGCCGTGGCCCACTCGCGCACCCGCTCGGCCGGCACCGCCCGGACGCCAGCACTGGCCCGCACCGAGCCCGCCCGCTCCACGCACTGCACCGCCGGATGGCCCTCGCCGTAGCGCACCGGCATCCCGGTCGTCCCGGCCGGCACGCTCGGTCCCGGCGCCCCGGAGGGCGTGGCCGCGACCCGGACCAGCCGGACGGGCCCCGCCGCCTCGGTGCCGGGCTCGGTGACCCCGCCCGCGATCCGGTCGATCAGGGCGTGGTCGGCGAAACCGGCGAGCGCGAAGTCCAGGTGCACGACCGCCGCCTCCGCGGGGTCCTCGCACTCGGCCGCCGCCCGCGCCGCGCGGTGCAGCTGGTTGGCGCGGAAGCGCAGCAGCGCCGCCTCCTGCTCGGCCTGCCTGCCCTCGGTGACGTCCTGGAACAGCCAGCCGACACCGAGCGGCACCGGCTCCTCCGCCAGCGGCGACGCCAGCCGCACGAACCCGCTGCGCCAGCACCGGCGCCGCTCGCCCTCCGGGGTGCGCACGCTCACCCAGACCTCGGCGGGCGTGGGCGGCGCGCCCTCCGCCAGCACGTGCGTCAGCGCGCTCTCCAGCTCCTCGACGCCCTGGGCGAGCAGATCGCCCAGCGGCCGGCCCAGTACGGACGACCGCCCCGCGCCCAGGGCGCGTGCCGCGTGGGCGTTCACGACGGCGGGCCGCAGATCGACGTCCACCAGGACGACGCCCCAGCCCGCGTCCTCCAGCAGCGCCTCGCTCAGCGCGATGGAACGCTCCAGGTCGATCTGCGTGTGCACCTCGCTGAACGCGCAGTACACCCCCGCGGGCCGGCCGTCGGGGCCGCGTACGGCCGCGGACTGGGTGCGCACCAGCACCCGCCCGCCGTCCTTGGTCAGCAGTGCGAACTCGTGCACCTGCCGGCCCGGCGCCCCCATCGCGGACAGCAGCCGCTCCTCGACCTCCCCGGCGTCCGCCCGGCGCACGGCCCACCCGGCGAAGCCCTGCCGCCCCACGGCCTCGGCCGCGCTCCAGCCCAGGATCCGCTCCGCCTCGCGGTTCCAGTGGGTGACGACCCCGTCCGCGTCGAAGGCGCACAGGGCCGCGTCCATGCCGTCGAGCAGCGCGGCCAGCAGGTCCGCGCCGTCCCGCTCGGGCTGTCCCGGCTCCTCCGGACCCAGCTCGTCGGTGGTCCCACTACGCCGCGAAGCACTCACCCGGACCCCCCTGCAGGCTGCGTCCGCCGTACGGCACGTCGGTTCGCTCACTGGCCTTCATTCAACTCGAACGTGATGCAGCACACAGCGAGTTCCCACAAGATTGCGGAAATCGTTGCACTGCGGAAACCGGCATACGCCCCCGTCATGCGGGGTGGGCGGCCGGCCGCCGGACCATCCGTGGCCCGGAAAAAGGGATTGCCCGGTGGCCGACCGGTTTCCTAGGGTGGGCGGTACACGAGAAGGGAGGTGGTTCGGCAGATGTATGCATACCGGACGCGTGAGGTGGCTGCGGGCTAGCGGCCCGTCACCACACCGAGTGCGGTGCCGGACCAGCGCGTGAGAGACGCGTGCAGCCGGCCCAATCCCGAGCAGTCACCCGACCCGCGAGTCGCCGGTACGTCCGGCCGGCTCCTCTCCGGAGGAACCCGACTCGCGGGTCGCCTGCGTTCCACCGCGCTTCGCGGGGGTCAGTCCGCGATGCCGGCGTGGCCCTCGATCTCGCGCGGGCCGCGGGGCCCCGGGCCGACGTAGCGGGCCGAGGGGCGGACCAGGCGGCCGGTGCGTTTCTGTTCGAGGATGTGGGCCGACCAGCCGGCCGTGCGGGCGCAGGTGAACATCGAGGTGAACATGTGGGCCGGGACCTCGGCGAAGTCCAGCATGATGGCGGCCCAGAACTCGACGTTGGTGGCCAGGACCCGGTCGGGGCGGCGGGCGTGCAGTTCGGCCAGGGCGGCCTTCTCCAGGGCCTCGGCGACCTCGAAGCGGGGGGCGCCCAGTTCGCGGGCGGTGCGGCGCAGGACGCGGGCGCGGGGGTCCTCGGCGCGGTAGACGCGGTGGCCGAAGCCCATGAGGCGCTCGCCGGCGTCGAGGGTCTTCCTGACGTAGGCCTCGGCGTCCCCGGTGCGTTCGATCTCCTCGATCATGTGCAGGACGCGGGAGGGGGCGCCGCCGTGCAGCGGGCCGGACATGGCGCCCACGGCGCCGGAGAGGGCCGCGGCCACGTCGGCGCCGGTGGAGGCGATGACGCGGGCGGTGAAGGTGGAGGCGTTCATGCCGTGCTCGGCGGCGGAGGTCCAGTAGGCGTCGACCGCGGCGACGTGCCTCGGGTCGGGTTCGCCGCGCCAGCGGATCATGAAGCGCTCGACGACGGACTGCGCCTGGTCGATCTCGCGCTGCGGGACCATGGGCAGCCCCTGCCCGCGGGCGGACTGGGCGACGTAGGACAGGGCCATGACGGCGGCGCGGGCCAGGTCGGCGCGGGCCTGCTCGGCGCCGATGTCCAGGAGGGGCCTGAGGCCCCAGACGGGGGCGAGCATGGCGAGCGCGGACTGCACGTCGACGCGGATGTCGCCGGAGTGGACCGGGATCGGGAAGGGCTCCGCGGGCGGCAGGCCGGGGTCGAAGGCGCCGTCGACGAGCAGGCCCCAGACGTTGCCGAAGGAGACGTGCCCGACGAGGTCCTCGATGTCCACGCCGCGGTAGCGCAGGGCACCGCCCTCCTTGTCGGGTTCGGCGATCTCCGTCTCGAACGCGACGACTCCCTCGAGCCCGGGTACGAAGTCGGACATCAGCGGCTCCTCGTGATCGTGGTGGGTGGCGACCGGTGCGGAGGCGGTGCGGACGCCCCGTGGACCCGCCGGGTCCGTCGGATCCACGGTCGTGTCCTCGACTCGCGGTCCTGGCGGTCACCCCTGTGACACCCCGTACGGCCGACGGTCGTCCGACCGGTTCGGGAGCAAGCACGATATCCCCGAGTGCCACGCTTGGGGAGGGGGTGCGGCACTCAGTGCCACTCAGTGACCGGGAACACCACCGATACGGCAGGATGGCGCCGTGACCGACCGCGACGACGCGCCCCTGGATCTCCCCTCGATGCGCACGCAGTACCGGGCCGCCGGGCTCGACGAGACCGACCTCGCCGCCACGCCCGTCGAGCAGTTCGCGCACTGGTTCCGGCAGGCCGCCACGGAGGGCCGCCTGTTCGAACCGAACGCCGTGGTCGTCTCCACGGCGGACGCCCGGGGGCGGCCCAGCTCCCGCACGGTGCTGCTGAAGCACTTCGACGAGCGGGGCTTCGTCTTCTACACCAACTACACCTCCCGCAAGGCGCGCGAACTGGCGGAGAACCCGCACGTCTCGCTGCTGTTCCCCTGGCACCCGATGGCCCGCCAGGTGATCGTCACGGGCGTCGCGGAGCGTACCGGCCGGGACGAGACCGCCGCGTACTTCCGGACCCGGCCGTACGGCTCCCAGCTGGGCGCCTGGGCCAGCGCCCAGTCCTCCGTGGTGGCCGGGCGCGACGCCCTGGACGCCGGGTACGCCGAGCTGGCCGCGCGCCACCCGCGGGGCGAGCCGGTGCCGGTGCCGCCGCACTGGGGCGGGTTCCGGGTGGTGCCGCGGGCGGTGGAGTTCTGGCAGGGGCGGGAGAACCGCCTGCACGACCGGCTGCGGTACGTGGCGCGGGACGACGGGGGCTGGCAGGTGGAGCGGCTCAGTCCGTGAGCGGGCGGCCTCGCTCCAGCGTCCCGTCCAGCAGGCGCGCCCACTGCTCGACGACCCGTTCCCGGCGGGCCGCGTCGTCGGTGAGGAGGTTGGCGAGGCCGAGGCCGCGGGCCATGTCGAGGAGGCCCTGGACGGTCTCGCGGGCGCCGGGGCGCCGCTCGTCGACGCCGAGGAGGTCGACGGCGATGCGGTGGGACTCGCGGCCGACCCGGGCCTCCAGCTCGGTCACCCGGTCGCGCAGCTGCTCCTCGTTGGAGGCGGCCACCCACAGGTGCAGGGCGGCACGGAACAGCGGGCCGGTGTAGAGACCGACCAGGGCCGACACGACCGCCCGACGGTCGTCGGCCGCCGCGCCCTCGGGGAAGAGGGCGCGCAGGGCGAGGGAGCGTTCCTCGGCGACGTACTCCACGGCGGCCGTGAAGAGGTCCTCGCGGGTGGGGAAGTGGTGCTGGGCGGCGCCACGGGAGACACCGGCGCGTTCGGCCACGACGGAGACCGTGGAGCCCGCCCATCCGTGTTCGGCGAGGCAGGCCACGGCGGCTTCGAGGAGCCGTCGCCGGGTGGCCCGGCTGCGGTCCTGCTTGGGAACGCGCTCCGCGCGCTCGGCCGTGCCCACGGCACCGCTCACACCACCCATTCCGGATCCCGTCGTTCGAGGAAGGCCGTCATCCCCTCGCGGGCCTGCGGGGAGGCGAACAGCCGGGCCGAGAGCGCGGTCAGGTGGGCCGCGTCCCGGTCGAAGGCCTCCAGCACCCTAGCCGTGAGCAGCCGTTTCGTCTCGGCCAGGCCCTGCGGTGAGGCGCGGCGCACACCGTCCAGGACCGGTTCCAGTACGGCGTCCACGTCGTCGCCCGCCGCTGTGACCAGGCCGATCCGGGCGGCCTCGGCGGCGTCGAAGCGCTCGCCGGTGAGGCAGTGGCGGGCCAGGGCGCGGGGGTCGGTGCGGGGCAGCAGGGGCAGGGAGACGACGGCGGGGGCCACGCCGATGCGGACCTCGGTGAAGGCGAACGTCGACGCGGTGGAGGCGCCCGCGATGTCGCAGGCGGCGAGCAGACCGAGGCCGCCCGCGCGGACGTGCCCGGCGACCCGGGCGACGACGGGTTTGGGCAGCTCCACGATCTGCCGGAGCAGGGCGACCAGCGCGTCGGGGTCGGGCGGGTCGCGCAGGTCGGCGCCGGCGCTGAAGGTGGTGCCGGTGTGGGTGAGGACGACGGCGCGGACCCCGGTGTCCTCCCCCGCGTCGGCGAGGGCGGCGGCGAGGCCGGTGACGAGGGCCGCCGACAGGGCGTTGCGGTTGTGCGGGGAGTCGAGGACGAGGGTCTGGACGCCGCGTTCGCGGGTGCGGCCGACCGGCGTCACCGGTCGCCCCGCAGTTCCCGGCGGAGGATCTTGCCGCTGGCGGACCTGGGCACGCCGTCGGCGAAGGTGACCCGGCGGACGCGCTTGTGGGGGGCGACGCGTGCGGCGACGTAGGTCATGATCTCGGCCTCCGAGAGGCCGGGTGCGGTCGGGCGGCGCACCACGTGGGCGTGCGGCACCTCGTTGCCGTCGTCGTCGTAGGTGCCGACGACGGCCGCGTCGGCGACGCCGGGGTGGGTGAGCAGGAGGGCTTCGAGTTCGGCGGGGGCCACCTGGAAGCCCTTGTACTTGATCAGCTCCTTGACGCGGTCGACGACGAACAGCCAGCCCCCGGCGTCGACGTGGCCGACGTCCCCGGTGTGCAGCCAGCCGGACGCGTCGATCAGGGCGGCGGTGGCGTCGGGGCGGCCGAGGTAGCCCTTCATGACCTGCGGTCCCCGGATGAGGATCTCCCCGCGTTCGCCGGCTCCGAGGTCCCTGCCGGGGTCGTCGAGGGCGACGATGCGCATCTCGGTGCCGGCGATGAGCCGGCCGACGGTTCCGGGGGGCGCGACGTCCATGGCGTCCAGGGGGACGACGTGGGTGCCCGGGGACAGTTCGGTCATGCCGTACGCCTGGCCGACGGGCGGCAGGCCGAGCCGCCGCGAACAGGCGGTGGCGAGGTCCGCGTCCAGGGGGGCGGCGGCGCTGACGACGTACTTCAGGGACGAGAGGTCGTAGTCGGCGACCAGGGGGTGCTTGGCGAGGGCGAGGACGATCGGCGGGGCGACGTACAGGCCGGTGATGCGGTGGTCCTGGATGGCCGCGAGGAACTGCCCCAGGTCGAAGCGGGGCAGGACGACGACCGTGGCGCCGAGCCGCAGGGGGGCGTTCATGAGGGCCGTCAGACCGTAGATGTGGAAGAACGGCAGCACGGCCAGGATGCGGTCGCCCGGCGCGGCCGGCATCGCCGGTTCGAGCTGGGCGAGGTTGGTGGCGATCTGCCGGTGGGTGAGCATCACGCCCTTGGGGGTGCCGGTGGTGCCCGAGGAGTACGGCAGCGCGGCGACGTCCTCGGCGGGGTCGATGGCGGCCTCGGGTTCGGGTGCGGTCGAGGCCAGCATGGCGATGAGCGAGCGGTGGCCGGGCGCGCTGTCGCACACGAAGATCTCCTGGACGCCGCCCGCGAGCGCGGCGGCCCGGCGGGCGGTCTCCAGCAGGGGGGAGACGGTGACGATCCAGCGGGCCCGCGCGTCGCCCAGCTGCCCCGCGAACTCCTCGGCCGTGGCGAGCGGGTGCGCGGTGGTGACCGAGGCGCCCGCGCGGGTGGCGGCGTAGAAGGCGAGCGGGAAGGCGACCGTGTTGGGGCTGTGCAGGGCGAGGACGTCGCCCTTGCGTACGCCGGCCTCGGCGAGGGCGGCGGCGACGCGCCGGTGGAACCGGTCCACCTGCTCGTAGGTGAGGGTGGTGCCGTCGGTGCCGTCGATCAGCGCCGGGGCGTTGCCGAAGGCGGCGGCGCGGCCGAGGACGGCATCGTGGATGGGCAGGTCGACGGGCGGGACGTCGGCGTACTCGCTGCGGAACACGGTTCCTCCAGTGCGGGCTAGTACGACTTGGGCAGGCCCAGGGTCTGGTGGGAGACGTAGTTGAGGATCATCTCCCTGCTCACCGGCGCGATGCGGGCCACCCGCGCCGCCGTTATCAGCGGGGCGAGCCCGTACTCGCGGGTGAGGCCGTTGCCGCCGAGGGTGTGCACGGCCTGGTCGACGGCCTTCACGCAGGCCTCCCCGGCCGCGTACTTGGCCATGTTGGCGGCCTCGCCGGCACCGAGGTCGTCACCGGCGTCGTACAGGTGGGCCGCCTTCTGCATCATCAGGCGGGCCAGTTCGAGGTCGATGTGGGCCTGGGCGAGAGGGTGGGCGATGGCCTGGTGGGCGCCGATCGGGGTCTTCCAGACGGTGCGTTCGCGGGCGTAGTCGAGGGCGCGGGAGAGTGCGTGGCGGCCCATGCCGATGCCGAAGGCGGCGGTCATGACGCGTTCGGGGTTGAGGCCGGCGAAGAGCTGGAGGAGGCCGGCGTCCTCGTCCCCGACGAGGGCCTCGGCGGGCAGCCGCACGTCGTCCAGGGTCAGTTCGAACTGCTTCTCCTCGGCGTGCAGTTCCATGTCGATCCGCCGGCGCTCGAAGCCGGGGGTGTCGCGGGGGACGATGAACAGGCAGGGCTTGAGCCGGCCGGTGCGGGCGTCCTCCGTGCGGCCGACGATCAGGGTGGCGTCGGCGATGTCGACGCCGCTGATGAAGACCTTGCGTCCGGTGAGCAGCCAGTCGGTGCCGTCGCGGCGGGCGGTGGTGGTGATGCGGTGGCTGTTGGAACCGGCGTCGGGTTCGGTGATGCCGAAGGCCATCAGGCGGCTGCCGTCGGCCAGCGCGGGGAGCCACTCCCGCTTCTGGGCCTCGGTGCCGAAGCGGGCGATGACGGTGCCGCAGATCGCCGGGGAGACGATCATCATGAGCAGGGGGTTGCCCGCGGCGCCCATCTCCTCCAGCACGAGGGAGAGTTCGGTGATGCCGCCGCCGCCCCCGCCGTAGGCCTCCGGCAGGTTGACGCCGATGTAGCCGAGCTTGGCGGCGTCCTGCCAGAACTGCCTGTTGCCGGTGCCGGAGCGGCCCTTCGCGAAGGCGGCTACCGCCGTGCGGAGGGACCTGTGCTCGTCGGACTCGATGAGGGCGGTCACTGTGGCTCCTTCGGGTGCGGGTGGTGGGTGGTGGCTCGCGCTCGCGCGGTGCGGCGGGGTTTCCGTGCGGTCCTCGCTCGCGCGGTGCGGCGGCGTTTCCGTGCGGTCCGTGCGGTCCTCGCTCGCGTGGTGCGGCGGGGTTTCCGTGCGGTCGGTGCTCGCGCGGCGCTGCGGCGTATCCGCGCGGTCCGCTCCTAGGTGCCGCGGACCACCGCCAGCAGGGAGCCCACCGCGACCTGTTGTCCCGCGGCGGCGTGCAGGTCCGTGAGGGTCCCCGTGACCGGGGCGGTGATCCGGTGTTCCATCTTCATGGCCTCCAGCCAGAGCAGGGGCTGGCCCGCCTCGACGGGTGAGCCTTCCGCGAGGCCCTCCGCGAGGCGGACGACCGTGCCCGGCATCGGGGCGAGCAGCGAACCCGGGGCGTGCTGGGCGGTGGGGTCGGGGAAGCGGGGCAGGGCGGTGAGCGCGGTGGCGTTCACGTGGACGCGGTCGCCGTGGCGGGCGACGTCGTAGCGGCGCCGTACGCCGTCGGCCTCCAGGACGACCAGGCGGGCGTCGGCGTGCACCACGCGCACGCCGTCGGCGGCGAGGCCGGTGCGGGTGTGGTGGTAGCGGACCTCGTGCTCCTCGCCGGCCAGGGCGTACCGCTTGAGCTGGGGCTGCGAGGGCAGGTTGCGCCAGCCGCCGAAGCGGCCCGCGCGGGCGCTCGCGTCGGCGAGGGCGGCGGCCAGGGGGGCGAGGGGGTCCGGGGCGGGTGACGTCAGGCCGTCCAGGTGGCGGTCGTAGAAGCCGGTGTCCATGCGGCCCGAGGTGAACTCCTCGTGGCGCAGGGAGCGGACGAGCAGGTCCCGGTTGGTGACCGGGCCGTGGATCACCGCCCGTTCCAGGGCCCCGGCGAGCCGGCGGACGGCCTCCGCGCGGGTGGGGGCGTGGGCGACGAGCTTGGCGAGCATCGGGTCGTAGTGGACGCCGATGTCGTCGCCGTCGGTGTAGCCGGTGTCCAGGCGGACGCCGTCCGGGACGGCGAGCCGGTGCAGGCGTCCGGTCTGCGGGGCCCAGCCGTTCGCCGGGTCCTCGGCGTACAGGCGGGCCTCCACGGCGTGGCCGCGCGCGGGGGGCGGGGCGTCGCCGAGGGCGTGGCCCTCGGCGACGCGGAGCTGGAGGGCGACCAGGTCGACGCCGTACACCGCCTCGGTCACCGGGTGCTCCACCTGGAGGCGGGTGTTCATCTCCAGGAAGTGCGCCCTGCCGTCCGCGACGAGGAACTCGACGGTCCCGGCGCCGACGTAGTCGACGGCGCGGGCGGCGCGTGAGGCCAGGGTGCGCAGTTCGTCCGTCAGCTCCTCGGGCAGGCCGGGTGCCGGGGCCTCCTCGATCACCTTCTGGTGGCGGCGCTGCAGGGAGCAGTCGCGGGTGCCGAGCACCCACACCGTGCCGTGGGTGTCGGCGAGGATCTGCACCTCGACGTGGCGGCCGTCCTCGACGTACGGCTCGACGAACACCTCGCCGTCGCCGAAGGCACTCGCCGCCTCCGCGCGCGCGGCGGTCAGCGCGGCGCCGAGGTCCGCGAGGCGCCGTACGACGCGCATGCCGCGTCCGCCGCCGCCGGCCGCCGCCTTCACCAGCACCGGCAGGTCGGCCTCGGTGACCTCGTCCAGGGGCGCGACGCCCATCAGGTGCTTGGCGCGGGTCTTGGACGCCATCGCCTCGATCGCCTCCGGCGGCGGCCCGATCCAGGTCAGGCCCGCGTCGGCGACGGCCCGCGCGAAGCCGGCGTTCTCGGACAGGAAGCCGTAGCCGGGGTGCACGGCGTCGGCGCCGGCGGCGATCGCGGCCCGCACGATCAGGTCGCCGCGCAGATACGTGTCGGCGGGGGCGGCGCCCGGCAGCCGTACCGCCGCGTCGGCCACGCGCGCGTGCAGGGCGTTCTCGTCGGCGTCCGAGTACACGGCGACCGTCCGGATGCCCGACTCGCGGCAGGTGCGGAAGATCCGGCGGGCGATCTCGCCCCGGTTGGCGACGAGGACGGTGCCGATCACGGTGTTCGGCCGGCCGGTCGCGGGGGGTCTCTCGTCGGTCGCGGGGTGTGCCTCGCCGGTCGCGGGGCTTTTCTCGCTGGTCACAGTGGTCCCCTCACATCCGGAAGACGCCGAAGCCACCGCGCGCCCCCTCGTAGGGCGCGGTGTGGACGGCGGACAGGCACAGACCGAGGACGGTGCGGGTGTCGCGCGGGTCGATGACGCCGTCGTCGTAGAGCCGCCCGGACAGGAACGCCGGCAGCGACTCGGCTTCGATCTGCTGCTCCACCATCGCGCGCAGCGCCGCGTCGCCCTCCTCGTCGTACGGCCGTCCCTTCGCCGCGGCGGACTGGCGGGCCACGATGGAGAGCACGCCGGCGAGCTGCTGCGGGCCCATGACGGCGGACTTGGCGCTGGGCCAGGCGAAGAGGAAGCGGGGGTCGTAGGCGCGACCGCACATGCCGTAGTGGCCGGCGCCGTAGGAGGCGCCGAGCAGGACGGACAGGTGGGGCACGCGGCTGTTGCCGACCGCGTTGATCATCATCGCGCCGTGCTTGATGATGCCGCCCTGCTCGTACTCCTTGCCGACCATGTAGCCGGTGGTGTTGTGGAGGAAGAGGAGCGGGATGTCGCGCTGGTTGGCGAGCTGGACGAACTGGGCGGCCTTCTGCGACTCCTCGCTGAAGAGGACCCCCCGGGCGTTGGCGAGGATGCCCACCGGGTAGCCGTGCAGGGCCGCCCAGCCGGTCACCAGGCTCGTCCCGTACAACGGTTTGAACTCGTCGAAGTCGGAGGCGTCGACGATGCGGGCGATCACCTCGCGCGGGTCGAAGGGGGCCCTGAGGTCGCCGGGGACGATGCCGAGCAGGTCCTCCGGGTCGTGCTTCGGCGGCTCGGCGAGCGGGGGGTCGGCGTACGCCTTGCGGTGGTTGAGGCGGGCGACGACGCGGCGGGCCTGCCGCAGCGCGTCCGGTTCGTCCACGGCGAAGTGGTCGGCGAGGCCCGACACGCGCGCGTGCATCTCGGCGCCGCCGAGTGACTCGTCGTCGCTCTCCTCGCCGGTGGCCATCCTGACCAGCGGCGGCCCGCCGAGGAACACCTTCGCCCGCTCCTTGACCATGATCACGTGGTCGGACATGCCGGGGATGTACGCGCCGCCCGCCGTGGAGTTGCCGAAGACCACGGCGATCGTCGGGATGCCGGCGGCGGACAGCCGGGTGAGGTCCCGGAAGATGCCGCCGCCGGGGATGAAGATCTCCTTCTGGGAGGGCAGGTCGGCGCCCCCGGACTCGACCAGGCTCACGCAGGGCAGCCGGTTGGCGAGCGCGATGTCGTGGGCGCGCTGGGCCTTCTTCAGCGACCAGGGGTTGCTGGCACCGCCGCGCACGGTCGGGTCGTTGGCGGTGATCAGGCACTCGACGCCCTCGACGGTGCCGATGCCGGTGACCAGGGAGGCGCCCACGGTGTACTCGCTGCCCCAGGCCGCCAGCGGCGACAGCTCCAGGAAGGGCGTGTCGGGGTCGAGGAGCAGTTCGACGCGTTCGCGGGCGAGGAGCTTGCCGCGCCCGCGGTGCCGGGCGACGTACTTCTCACCGCCGCCCGCCAGCGCCTTGGCGTGTTCGGCGTCGAGGTCGGCGAGCTTGGCGAGCATGGCCTCGCGGTTGGCCCGGTGGTCCGGGGCGGCCGGGTCCAGGGCCGAGGGCAGGACCGTCACAGGAGAACCTCCGGGATGTCCAGGTGCCGGGCGCGCAGCCACTCGCCGAGCGCCTTGGCCTGCGGGTCGAAACGGGCCTGGGCCGCGACGCCCTCGCCGAGGACGCCCTCGACGACGAAGTTGAGGGCGCGCAGGCCGGGCAGTGCGTGCCGGGTGACGGGCAGGCCGCGGGCCTCGGGGATCAGCTCCCGGAACCGGTCGGCGGTCAGCTCGTGCGCGAGCCAGCGCCAGGCCTCGTCGGTGCGCGCCCACACGCCGACGTTGGCGTTGCCGCCCTTGTCGCCGCTGCGGGCGCCCGCGACGCGGCCGAGGGCGGCCCGCCGCACGGGCCCCGGCGGGAGCGGCTCCGGCAGGGGCGGTTCCGGTACGGCGTCGAGTACGGCGGTGTCCTGGGGCGGCGCCACCGCGACCCGGCGCCCGTCGTGGAGGACGGCCACGTGGCCGACGGCGCCGTGGGGGACGTACACGTCCTCGAAGACCCCGTAGGGGGCGCCCTTTCCGGGCGGCGCCAGTACATGGAAGCCGGGGTAGCTGGCGAGGGCCAGCTCGACGGCGGCGCCGCTCAGCGCCCGCCCGACGACCCGCTGGTCTGCGTCGCGGACGACGAGCCGCAGCAGGGCGCTGGCCGTCTCCTCGGTCGGGGCGTCGGGCCGGTCGGTGCGCACGAGGTCCCAGCGGACGTCGGCGGCCTTGCGCAGGGCGGGTTCCATCTGCGCCCGCACCAGCGCGGCCTTGGCCTCGATCTCGAGGCCGGTGAGCACGAAGGCGACCTCGCCCCGGAAGCCGCCGAGGCGGTTCAGGCCGACCTTGAGGGCGGGCGGCGGGGCCTCGCCGCGCACGCCCTCGACCCGGACGCGGTCGGGCCCGTCCTGGGCGAGCCGTACGGTGTCCAGCCGGGCGGTGACGTCGGGCCCCGCGTACCGGGCGCCGGACGTCTCGTACAGCAGCTGGGCGGTCACCGTGCCGACGTCGACGAAGCCGCCGGTGCCGTCGTGCTTGGTGAGGACCGAGGTGCCGTCGGCGTGCAGTTCGGCGAGCGGGAAGCCGGGGTGCCGGACGTCCCCCTCGCCGAAGAACGCGTAGTTGCCGCCGGTCGCCTGCGCCCCGCACTCCAGCAGGTGCCCGGCGACGACCGCGCCCGCCAGCCGGTCGTACTCGCCCGGCGTCCAGCCGAAGTGCGCGGCGGCGGGCCCGGTGACCAGGGCGGCGTCGGTGACCCGCCCGGTGACGACGACGTCGGCGCCCGCGCGCAGGCACGCGGTGATGCCGAAGCCGCCGAGGTAGGCGTGGGCGGCCAGGGCGCCCGGGTGGGCGGCGGCGAGGTCGTCGCCCTCGACGTGCGCGACCCGTACCGGGACGCCGAGCCGGCCGGCCAGGGCGCGTACGGCGTCGGCGAGTCCGGCGGGGTTGAGTCCCCCGGCGTTGGCGACGATCCTGACGCCGCGCTCGTGGGCGAGGCCGAGGCACTCCTCCAGCTGGCGCAGGAAGGTGCGCGCGTACCCGGCGGCCGGGTCCTTCAGCCGGTCGCGGCCGAGGATCAGCATGGTCAGCTCGGCGAGGTAGTCGCCGGTGAGGACGTCCAGCGGGCCGCCGGTGAGCATCTCGCGCATGGCGTCGAAGCGGTCGCCGTAGAAGCCGGAGGCGTTGCCGACGCGGAGCGGCTCCGTCATCGCGGGCCCTCCCCCCTGGGCGGGCGTCCGGCTCCCGGCGGGCGTCCGGCTCCCGGCGGGCGTCCGGCTCCCGGCGGGCGTCCGGCTCCCGGCGGGCCGGCGAAGGCCTGGGCGATGTCCAGCCAGCGGTCGGCGTCCGGGCCCTTCGCGGTGAGGGCGAGGTCGGCGCGGTGGGCGCGCTGGGTGGCGAGGAGGCAGAAGTCGAGCGCGGGCCCGGTGACGCGCTGTCCCGCGTCCTCGGGGCCGTACGTCCACAGGTCCCCGTCGGGGGCGGTGAGTTCGACGCGGAACGGCTCGGCGGGCGGGGTGAGTCCGTGGGCCGCGTGCGCGAAGTCCCGGGCGCGGACGCCGATGCGGGCGATGTGCCGCAGCCGCCCGGTGGGCGGCCGGGTCACGCCGAGGGCGTCGGCGATGTCGAGGCCGTGGGCCCAGGTCTCCATCAGGCGGGCGGTGGCCATGGAGGCGGCGGCCATGGGCGGGCCGTACCAGGGGAAGCGGGCGCCGGGGGCCGCCGCGCGCAGTGCCCCGTCGAGGGCGGTGCGCCCTTCCCGCCAGGTGGCCAGCAGGCCGGCGGGGGTCTGCCGGGCACCTTCCTCGGCGCCGTCGTCGACGTACCGGTCGGGCGCGGCGAGGGCCTGCTCGACCAGGGCGCGGAAACCGCCCTCGTCGGTGACGGCCAGCAGCGCCGCGCGGTCGGTCCAGGCCAGGTGCGCGATCTGGTGGGCGATCGTCCAGCGGGGCGCCGGGGTGTCGAGGCGCCACTGCTCGGGGCTCAGCCGGGCGACCAGCGCGTCGAGTTCCTCGCTCTCCTCGCGCAGGTCGTCGATCACGGGCGTGGGGTCGGACACGGACGCCTCCCTCGGGCACGGCGGTGTGCGGCGCGGCGTGGGGAGGAGCATGGCAGGGGCGGGGAGAACAATCAAGCATGCTTGCATGATTTTGGGCGAAGGGCGGAGGGCTCGTTGCGGGGGCCCGGCCGGGGAACGGCCCCGGGCTCCTTGGGCGTCCTCGTCTCAGGCCGCTCGGAGTTGGCCCCGCCCACCGCGCGCGGGTCGTCGTCCCGCAAGGGCTGGAAGACCTCGGCCGGGTGGTTCATCGGTGCCCGCCCCGTGATTCCCGATGAGCTGACCGGTCCGCACCCTGTGCGGTGCGGGTGAAGCCCACCGCGGCCGGGGCGTTCGCGGTCGGGCCCCCGCGATCAGACCGGGGGCAGGTCCGGGAGCGCCTTCGCCCGCCGCCGCCCCATCTGGGTCCGCACCGCCCCCATGCTCGCCGCGATCACCAGGGCGATGGCGGCGGACTGGGTGGCGGTCAGGGCCTGGTCGAGGACGAGGAAGCCGGCCGCGGCGGCGATGGCGGGCTCCAGGCTCATGAGGATGGCGAAGGTGGGCGCGGGCATCCGGCGCAGGGCGAGGAGTTCGAGGGTGTAGGGCAGGACGGAGGAGAGCAGGGCGACTCCCGCGCCCAGCGCCAGCGTCACCGGGTCGATCAGCTCGGCGCCCGCCTCGGCGACGCCCAGCGGCAGGAACAGCACCGCGCCGACCGCCATGGCGAGGGCCAGCCCGTCGGCCTGCGGGAAGCGGCGGCCGGTGCGTGCGCTGAACACGATGTACGCCGCCCACATGGCGCCCGCCCCCAGCGCGAAGGCGACACCGGCCGGGTCGAGGCTGCCGAAGCCGCCGCCGCCGAGCAGGAAGACGCCGGCCAGGGCGAGGGCGGCCCAGACCAGGTTGACCGCGCGCCGGGAGGCGAAGACGGAGAGGGCGAGCGGGCCGAGCACCTCCAGGGTGACGGCGGGGCCGAGGGGGATGCGGTCGACGGCCTGGTAGAAGAGGCCGTTCATGCCGGCCATGGCGATGCCGAAGACGACGACCGTGCCCCAGTCGGCCCGGGAGTGCCCGCGCAGCCGGGGCCGGCAGATCAGGAGCAGGACGACGGCGGCCACGAACAGCCGCAGGGTCACCACGCCGAGCGCACCGGCCCGGGGCATCAGGCTCACCGCCAGCGCGGCGCCGAACTGCACGGAGAGGCCGCCGGCGAGGACGAGACCGACGGGCCCCAGGCCGCCCCACCGGCCACCCGGAGCCCGGGCACCGTCCGGCACGGGTGCGGGGCCGGTGTGGGAAACGTGGCCGGCGGCCCGCGCCGCCTCGGGGCCCGCCGTGGAGGCGGCCGGGGCGGGAGGGCCGGGGGTGGTGCTGGGGGTACTCACGGGGGCTCCGGGGCGGTCTGAGGGGCGGTGTAGTTCATCGCACTGTACGGCGCGGTCCACAGCAGTGGACCGAGTCAGGCGCATATCCCTGCCATGCAACTGTCGTGGTCGGGGAACGCCGCTGTCAACGGACATCCGCTCCGTGGGCGCTCCCGGGGCGCCCCGCAGCACTCGGGACACGCCCCGGCAGGCCCTCGCCACCGCTCCGGAAGACCTCTTCAGGCACTCCTCGGGCGCCCCGCAGGCCCCCGCGGACGATCCGCGCGCGCCCGCGGCCGGCCTCACCGCCCGGGCCCGCCCACCGAGGAGGCGCCGTCCGCCGGGAGATGCCGTCCACTGAGGAGACGCCGTCCGCCGAGGAGCCGGCACCCGCCGAGAAGGTAGCGTCCGCCCTGTGAGACGACGACTCCTTGCCCGCCTGTGGCGCCTCCTGCGCCCGGTGCAGAGCCGTGTGATGTGGCTGCTGCACACGAAGTACGTGGTCGGCGTGACCGGCGTCGTGCGCGACGACGAGGGACGCGTGCTGCTGCTGAAGCACCGGATGTGGCCGCCGGGGCGGCAGTGGGGCCTGCCGAGCGGCTTCGCGCGCAAGGGCGAGGACTTCCGGCACACCGTGGTCCGCGAGGTGCGGGAGGAGACCGGCCTCGACGTGGAGGTGGGCCGCCTGGTCATGCTGAACAGCGGCCTGCGCACCCGCCTGGAGGTGGCCTACGAGGCCCGGCTCCTGGGCGGCGAGCTGCACCTCGACCCGCTCGAGATCCTGGAGGCCCGCTGGTGCCGCCCGGACGACCTCCCCGAGGAGGTCCAGCCGGTGTGCCGTCCGCTGGTGCGGGGCGAGACCACCCCCTGAACCGTGTTCCCGCGCGGTGTCGAAAGCGCGGGCTCCCGATCGACGCAAGGGGTGAAGGCAGCAGCACACCCACCGCCGGAGGAGCCCCTCATGACCGTCACCGTGACCGCGGACCTGGCCATCACCCTCGACGGCTGTCTCGCCGGCCCGGACGTCTCCCTCGACAACCCGGGAGGCGACGGCGCCGAGCCGCTCTTCGACTGGATCCACACCCTGGCGAGCTGGCGGGAGCGCCAGGGCATGACCGGCGGGGTGGAGAACCGCGACTCGGAGCTGATCCGCGAGTGGTTCGACGCCACCGGGGCGGTGGTCATGGGCCGGACGATGTACGACACGGGCGAGGAGTTCTGGGGCGACAACCCGCCGTTCCGCACCCCGGTCTTCGTCCTCACCCACCGCCCCCGCCCGGCCCTCGTGAAGGAGGGCGGTACCACCTTCACCTTCGTCACCGACGGCATCCACAGTGCACTGGCGCGGGCGAAGGCCGCCGCCGGGGACCGGAACGTCGACATCGCGGGCGGGGCGAGCACGGTGCGGCAGTACCTCGGAGCGGGGCTCATCGACGAACTCCAGCTGCACGTGGTGCCCGCACTCCTCGGCGACGGGCTGCGCCTCTTCGAGGGGCCGCGCCCGGGGCGGAACGCCCTCGAACAGGTCAGGGTCGTCGAGACACCCCTGGCCACCCACCTGAAGTACCGCTTCCTGAGGTGACCCGGCCGGGCGCCCTCCAGCAGCCGTACGACCGGACGGCTTCGGTCAGCCCATGCTTTTGGCACCGTCCAGGGACTCGCGGATGATGTCGGCGTGGCCGGCGTGCTGAGCGGTCTCGGCGACGATGTGCATCAGCACCCGGCGGGCCGACCACTGACTGTCGGCCTCGAACCACGGAGCCTTCGGCAACGGCTGCGTGGCCCCCAGGTCGGGCAGCGCGATGACCAGGTCGTCGGTCCGGCGGGCCGCCTCGGCGTAGTCGGCCAGGACCCCGGCCAGCGTCTCACCGGGCAGCATCCGGAACTCGTCGGCCCGCCGGGCCCAGTCGGCCTCGGTCATGGTCGTGAAGTCTCCCATCGCCGACGGGCCGTCCACGATGAAGTTCGCCCAGCCCCGCTCGACCGAGGACACGTGCTTGATCAAGCCGCCCAGGCAGAGTTCGCTCGCGGTGGTCCGCAGTCCGGCCTGCTCGTCGGTGAGGTCACGGGTGGTGAAACGCAGGAAGTGCCGTTGGTGGGCCAGCATCTCCAGCAGGTCGGCGCGCTCACCGGTGACGGCCGGGGCCTCGTTCCGGTCGCCGGTGGTCAGGTCGCGGGTGGTCGACGCGTCGAGAGTGGTCATGGTCTCCGCCTTCCGGTGTTCTGCTCCGTCGGTCGAGGACCACGCTACGAGCCGTATAGGTCAGGCCCTGTCCTAGTCACGCACGGCGCAGCGCGGCTGCCCGGCGCGATCCCGCCGGAACGGCGAAGGTGCCGACCCCCGCGGGCAAGCCCTGTTACCTGATCACCGACGACGACGGCCCCGTCTCACGGCCGGCGGACACCACCGAGGCCACCCGGCTCGGCATGGGCGCCGAGCTCCTCGCCCACGCCCACGGCCTCCTCCCCCGCGCCCCGCACTCCGCTACCTCGCCGAGCGCCTCACCGAAGCCCTCGTGGACGCGCTGCGGGTGGCCGAGAGCCGAGGGCGGAGGCCGAACGGGCTCAACTGAGCGGATCGAGGACACACGGGGCGGTCCTGTCCTCGCTTTTCAGGACCTCCCCAGCCCCTCCGCCAGCACCTCCGCCAGATGACGCCCCCGCACCCCCGCCAACTGCGCGAGCTGCGTCCGGCAGGAGAAGCCGTCCGCCAGGACCACCGCCCCGTCCGGTGCCTCGCGCACCGCCGGGAGCAGCTGGTCCTCCGCGCAGGCGGCCGAGACCGCGTAGTGGCCGTCCTCGAAACCGAAGTTGCCCGCGAGGCCGCAGCAGCCGCCGGTCAGCTCGCCGGTCAGGCCGGCCGCCTCGCGCAGGCGGCGGTCGGCCGCGTCGCCCAGGACCGCGTGCTGGTGGCAGTGGGTCTGGCCGGTGACCGGGCGGTTCACGGCGGGCGGCGTCCAGCCGGGGGCATGGCGCTCCAGGGCCTCTGCGAAGGTCACCACGCGGGCGGCGAGGCGAGCCGCCCGCGGGTCGTCGTGCAGCAGCTCCGGCAGGTCGGTGCGCAGGGCGGCGGCGCAGCTCGGTTCCAGGACGACGACCGGCGCCGAGGTCTCCAGCACCGGGGTCATCAGCTCCAGCGTGCGGCGCATCACCGCACGGGCGCGGTCCAGTTGGCCCGTCGACACGTACGTCAGGCCGCAGCAGACCCTGCCCCGGCGGGCCGTCAGCAGCGCGGTCGGTGGCCTCGTCGTACCGTCCCCGACGCGCCCGCCCCGCAGCCGCAGCGTCGGCGGCAACGCCACCCGCAGCCCCGCCGCCTCCAGCACCCGTACGGCCGCCCGGCCGACAGCCGGTGACAGGTGCTCGGTGAAGGTGTCCGGCCAGAGGACCACCAGGTCGCCGTAACCGGAGCCGGCCCCGGGACCAGGCCCAAACCCGGACCCGGACCCGGACCCGGACCCGGACCCGATCCCAGACCCAGACCCAGACCCGGACCCGATCCCAGACCCGGACCCGATCCCAGACCCAGACCCGGACCCGGACCCGGACCCTCCGGCACCCGGACGCCGCCTGCGCCACCACCGGCTGAACGGCTCCCCCGCCAGCCTCGGCACCTCCCGCTCACCCGCGATGCCGCCCAGCCGCTTCACCACCGCGGCCAACGGACGCACGGACGCCAGCGCGTTGACGGCCGGGGCCAGACGGGCCCGCGCCGCCCAGCGCAGCCACACCGGCAGCCACCCCATCGCGTAGTGGGCGGCGGGACGGCGGCGGCCCGCGTAGTGGTGGTGCAGGAACTCCGCCTTGTACGTGGCCATGTCGACCCCGACCGGGCAGTCCGAGCGGCAGCCCTTGCAGGACAGGCACAGGTCGAGGGCGTCCCGGACCTCCGCCGAGCGCCAGCCGTCCGTCACCACCTCACCGGCGAGCATCTCGTGCAGCAGGCGGGTCCGTCCGCGCGTGGAGTGCTCCTCCTCGCCGGTCGCCCGGAACGACGGGCACATGACCGAGGAGCCCGCCGCCGGCGTCGTACGGCACTTGGCCACCCCCACGCAGCGGCGCACCGCCACCGAGAAGTCACCGCCGTCGGCGGGGTAGCCGAAGGCGACGTCCACCGGCTCACGCGGCAGGACCGAGAAGCGGAGGTTCGTGTCCAGGGGGGCCGGGCGGACCAGCACCCCCGGGTTGAGGAGGTCGTCCGGGTCCCAGACGGCCTTCGCGCGCTCGAAGAGGGCGACCGTCTCCCCGCCGTACATCCTCGGCAGCAGCTCCGCCCGCGCCTGGCCGTCCCCGTGTTCCCCGGAGAGGGAACCTCCGTGAGCCACGACCAGGTCGGCCAGGTCCTCGGAGAAGCGGCGGAAGCGGGCCACCCCGGCGCCCGTCAGCAGGTCGAAGTCGATGCGCACGTGGATGCAGCCGTCCCCGAAGTGCCCGTACGGCGTACCACGCAGACCGTGGGCGGACAACAGGCCCCGGAATTCCCGCAGGTAGGCGCCCAGCCGGACCGGCGGCACCGCGCAGTCCTCCCAGCCCGGCCACGCCTCCGAGCCGTCCGGCATCCGCGTCGCCCTGCCGCTCGCGTCCTCCCGGATGCGCCACAGCGCCCGCTGCCCGGCCGGGTCGGTCACCACCAGGGCGTCCACGACGTCCGCCGCCCGCACGACCGCCTCCGCACGCGCACGGGCCTCCGCCTCCGTCCCCCCGCCCGTCTCCACGAACAGCCACGCCCCGCCCCGCGGCAGCCCCCGCGTGGACGGCACGAGGTCCACCGCCATGCCCTCCACCGTCAGCGGCCCGAGCGGCAGCAGCCCGGCCGCCGCCTCCGCCGCCCCGGCCTCGTCGGCGTAGCCCAGCACCGCCAGCGCACGCGCCCGCGGCGCCTCGACCAGGCGGACCACCGCCTCCGTCAGCACGCCCAGCGTGCCCTCCGAACCGCAGAAGGAGCGGGCCACGTCCGCGCCCCGCTCCGGCAGCAGCGCGTCCAGCGCGTAACCGGAGATCCGGCGGGGGAGGTCGGGAAAACCCGTGCGCAGGCGGGCCAGACCACCGTCCACCAGCTCCCGCAGCCCCTCCGGGGCCCCGGCCCACTCGGGCCCCGGCCGCAGCCGACGCCCGCGCGCGGTGAGTACCGTCAGCTCGCGCACGCTGTCGGCCGTCGTGCCCCACGCCACCGAGTGGGAGCCGCAGGAGTTGTTGCCGATCATGCCGCCGAGGGTGCACCGACTGTGCGTGGACGGGTCGGGGCCGAAGCGCAGCCCGTGCGGGGCGGCGGCCTCCTGGAGGCGGTCGAGGACCAGGCCCGGCTGCACGACGGCCGTGCGGGCCCCGGGGTCGAGGGAGACCAGCCGGTTCATGTGCCGGGTGAAGTCCAGGACGACACCCGTGCCGGTCGCCTGCCCCGCGATCGACGTCCCCCCGCCCCGCGGCACCACCGGCACCCCGTGGGCCCGGCACACCTCCAGGACGGCCGCCACGTCGTCGGCGTCCGCCGGCGCCACCACACCGAGCGGAACCCTCCGGTAGTTGGACGCGTCCATCGTCGTCAGGGCCCGCGAGGTGACGTCGAACCCGACCTCGCCCCGGACGACCGTGCGCAGTGCTGCCTCCAGATCGGTCATACGTCCAGGATGGGCTCTCGCAGTCCGCCACAGGTCCGCACGGCGGAGATCTCGTCTCATCGGACGGACATGTCCCCGGGGCGTTTCGCCGAGGGGATACGCTCCCGCTCGTGGCTGAGATCCAGATTCCTGCTGACATCAAGCCCGCGGACGGTCGATTCGGCGCGGGCCCCTCCAAGGTGCGGGTGGAGGCGCTGGACGCCCTGGCCGCCACCGGTACGTCCCTCCTCGGCACCTCCCACCGCCAGGCGCCCGTCAAGAACCTGGTCGGCACGGTCCGCGAGGGCATCCGCGAGCTGTTCCGGCTCCCCGACGGCTACGAGGTGATCCTCGGCAACGGCGGCTCCACCGCGTTCTGGGACGTCGCGACCCACGGCCTGATCGAGAACAAGTCGCAGCACCTGAGCTTCGGCGAGTTCTCCTCCAAGTTCGCCAAGGCGGCCAAGCTCGCCCCGTGGCTGGCCGAGCCGACGGTCGTCTCCTGCGACCCGGGCACGCACCCCGAGGCGCGGGCCGAGGCCGGCGTGGACGTGTACGCCCTCACGCACAACGAGACCTCGACCGGCGTCGCCATGCCCGTCAAGCGGGTCACCGGGGCCGACGAGGGCTCCCTCGTGCTGGTCGACGCGACCTCCGGCGCCGGCGGCCTGCCCGTGGACATCGCCGAGACCGACGTCTACTACTTCGCCCCGCAGAAGTCCTTCGCCTCCGACGGCGGCCTGTGGATCGGCGTCTTCTCCCCCGCCGCGATCGAGCGCGCCGAGCGCGTCCACGCGAGCGGCCGGCACGTCCCCGAGTTCTTCTCGCTGCCGACGGCGATCGACAACTCCCGCAAGAACCAGACGTACAACACCCCGGCCCTGGCCACCCTGTTCCTCCTCAACGTGCAGCTGGAGTGGATGAACGGCCAGGGCGGCCTGGACTTCGCCACCGGCCGCACCAAGGACTCCTCGTCCCGCCTGTACGCCTGGGCGGAGGAGGCCAAGTACGCCAACCCGTTCGTCACCGACCCGGCCAAGCGCTCGCAGGTCATCGGCACGATCGACTTCACGGACGAGGTCGACGCCGCCGCCGTCGCCAAGGTGCTGCGCGCCAACGGCATCGTCGACACCGAGCCCTATCGCAAGCTCGGCCGCAACCAGCTGCGCGTCGCCATGTTCCCGGCGATCGACCCGGCGGACGTCGAGGCGCTGACCCGGTGCGTCGACTACGTGATCGAGAAGCTTTAGCGGTCGCCGCGCGGCAGGACGAGGGGCGCCCGGCACTCGCCGGGCGCCCCTCATCCGCTCCCCGCCCCTGCCGGCCGAGCCGCTGGAAGCGTCGCACCGCCGGCGGCGGGAAGACCGCCGCCGGCACCACCGGCCACGCGCACGCCATCAGCAGCGCGTACCGCTCAACCCGCGAGTCGCGCCGCCGACCGGCGTGCCGAACAGCTCGCGGGCGACCGCCGCCGTGGACGAGACGGGGTTCCAGGCGGCCACTCCAGCCCCGCCGGCCCAGCCAGTCCGGCCTGAGCTGCGGCGCGACGAGGATGCTGGAGATCATCGTGCCCGGCGCGCGGCGGGCGGGTCAGCGGCGGCGGAACAGCCGTCGTAGCCCGAACAGCGCCGCGCAGGCGACGACCAGACCGAGCGCCCCGACCTTCAGCGTGCCTCCGCCGGAGCCCTCCTCGCCGGAGGCGGCCTCCCCTCCCGGCGAGGAACCCCCGCCCCCACCGCCCCCGGGCGCGTCCTCGGCCCGCACCGGGCTCCGGGTGCCCTCCATGCCGAGCAGCAGCTTCTCCCCGTCGGTGGTGTAGGTGACGGACTCCCCCTGCCCCAGCGGCACGCTGATCCGGCCCTTGCGCTGGATCCTCCCGTCGTTCCAGTCGTACCAGACGCCCCCGAGGTACCCGCGCACGGCGAGCCGCTCGCCGTCCGGGGAGAAGGCGGCGTCGGTGGCCCAGAGGCCGACGGGGACGGTGGGCCGGAAGACGTTGGTGCCGGAGGCGGAGAGCGTCTCGGGGCCCTCGTAGAGGTGCCCGCCGTCCTCGTTCTTGTCGATGAGGTAGACCCGCCCGGTCTTCGGGTGGACGGCCATCGACTCGGCGTCACGGGCGCCGTCCGCGTACTTCACGACGTACTGCGTCGCCTGGACCGTCTGGTCCTTCAGCTCCGTCGGCTCCGGCAGCTCGTAGATCCACACGTACGGCCAGGTACCGCCGAGGTTGTCGCCGATGTCGCCGACGAAGATCCTGTCGCCCGGTCCGATGGAGATCGCCTCGACGTCGCGCGGCGTGCCCACGCCGGAGAGGGCGACGCGCGCGACGGTCTCACCGGTGGCACCGTCCACGGCGTAGAGGTAGGGCCCGTCGTCCTGGTCGTTGTGCGTCCAGTAGACGCCGGGGTGGAGGCGGGAGGCGGCGAGGCCGCTGGACTCCGTGATGCGCGGGTCCTTGATCGTGAAGCCGTCGCTCCCGTCGTCCCCGGCGGCGGAGGCGGGCACGGCGAACGCGCCCACGAGGAGGGCAGGGGCGAGGACGGCGAGAGAGCGGCGCATGCGCCAAGCCTGCCATCCCCGGCGGGCGTTCACGTCGGCCGTCACCCTGCGTGGTCGGGCTCACATCGCGTCCGCCGGACCGATCGTCCATGATGAGCGGATGCTCAGGTTGATGTGCGTCGGTGACTCGATGACGATCGGGAGCGCCGGCGAACACACCTGGCGGTACCGGTTGTGGCAGCACCTGCGCGACTCCTGCGGCCGCCCCTTCACGTTCGTGGGTCCGCGCGAGACGCTGCACGACCCGTCGACGGACGCCCCCACGTCCCACGCCTACGCCGACCCCGGCTTCCCCCGCGCCCACCTGGCCGGCTGGGGCGAGGGCTGGCACCACATGACCCCGCTGATCGGCGAGACGGTCCGGTCCTGCCGCGCGGACGTGCTCCTGGTCTCGCTCGGCCTGATCGACCTCGGCTTCTACACGAACGCGGAGCAGACCGCCGGCAACGTCCGCGCCTTCGTGGCCGGGGCGCGCTCGGCGAACCCGCACGTGCGCATGGCCGTGATGCCGGTGCTGCACAACATACGGGTGGACGCCGACGAGACCTTCGCCGAGCAGGTGCACCGCTTCAACGAACTCCTCGCCAAGACGGTCTCCGACCTCGACGAGCCGGGCTCCTCGCTGCTGCTCGTGCCTCCGCCGGCGTCGTACGACTTCCACGTGGACACCTACGACGGCACGCATCCCGGCGCAAGCGGCGAGCACCTCATCGCGGGCGCGTTCGCACGGGCGATGGACGAGGGGTGGGGGCTGGGCGGGCCCTACGCCGGCGCCCCCTGAACGGCTTGTACCGCCCGCACCGGGACGTCACGGGCGCCGGACCCCACCTCGGCCACGAGACTCCCCCCGCCCCGGGCGCACCCGCTTGCCTGCAGCGCACGCCACCGAAGCTCTCCGCTCCGGTGGACCCCGCGTGGAAACGACGAAGCCGCCGCCTCCAACTCGCTCCGAAAGGCGAGCAGAAGGCGACGGCCCCTTGCCAGGGTCCCGCTACCTCACCATGCGAAGGCTTCGGGAGACGGTCCGGGACCGGGGAAGATCTCATCCAGAGACGTCAGCAGCTCCTCGCTCAGCTCCAGCTCCAGGGCACGCAGCGCCGAGTCCAGCTGCTCCTGCGTGCGGGGGCCGACGATGGGGCCGGTGACGCCGGGGCGAGTCAGCAGCCAGGCGAGCGCCGCTTCACCGGGCTCCAGGCCGTGCTTGTCGAGGAGGTTCTCGTACGCCTGGATCTGCTCGCGTGTCTTGGCGTCCTTGAGCGCGTCGGCAGCACGGCCGCTCGCCCGGCGCCCCTGCGTGGCCTCCTTCTTGAGGACGCCGCCGAGCAGCCCGCCGTGCAGCGGCGACCAGGGGATGACGCCGAGGCCGTAGTCCCGCGCGGCCGGGACGACCTCCATCTCGGCGCGGCGCTCAGCGAGGTTGTAGAGGCACTGCTCGCTGACCAGGCCGTACGATCCGCGCCGCGCTGCGGCCTCGTTCGCCTGGGCGATCTTGTAGCCGGGGAAGTTGGACGACCCCGCGTAGAGGATCTTGCCCTGCTGGACCAGGACGTCGATCGCCTGCCAGATCTCTTCGAACGGCGTCGACCGGTCGACGTGATGGAACTGGTAGAGGTCGATGTAGTCGGTCTGCAACCGCTTGAGGGAGGCGTCGACGGCACGGCGGATGTTCACCGCGGACAGCTTGTCGTGGTTGGGCCAGACGTCCCCGTCGCCCGCCATGTTCCCGTACACCTTGGTGGCGAGGACCGTCCTGTCGCGCCGCCCGCCCCCCTGGGCGAACCAAGTACCGATGATCTCCTCGGTGCGGCCCTTGTTCTCGCCCCACCCATAGACGTTGGCCGTGTCTACGAAGTTCAGACCCGCGTCGAGAGCGGCGTCCATGATGCCGTGGCTGGTTGATTCGTCCGTCTGCGGACCGAAGTTCATGGTGCCGAGGACGAGTCGGCTGACCTTGAGTCCCGTGCGTCCGAGGTGCGTGTACTCCATGGACCACAAGCCAACTGCTTCGAGCCCGCTCCAGGCAAGGACATCAGGTGCCGCCGTCAGGAGTCGTCTGCGAGGTGGCGGTACAGCGTGGCCCGGGAGACGCCCGGAGCCCCGGCGACGGCGCTGACACTTCCTCCCTTGGCCTTCCTCGCGCGGGCCACGGTCAGCACGTCCTCGTTCACGACGGGCGGCCGTCCGCCGGTACGCCCCCCGCGCCTTGGCTGCGTACAGACCGACGCGGGTGCGCTTCTCGATGAGCGGGCGTTCAGGGGTGCATCATGGCGTCAAGCCGTCCTCACGGCTAGCAACCTTCGGCCGATGTGCGCCTTACGTGCCTCTTCACGGCCTTCCGGGCACCGGTCCGCATGTCCGTTTGATCTACTTGCAGGCGCCGGATTCCGTCTGGTTGAGCGATGGGGCAGAAGTGTTCCGCCGACGCGGAACTTCCAGGCGTTTCAGGCCGCGCAGGTTGACGACGCATGCGACAAAGCCGGCCGAAACGCCATCGTGAATCAGCATCAACCGCCTACTGAGTACACACCCCACGTGAACATCCGGCGGGCGGTCGACGCCAGCCTGAAGCGGCTGCGGACGGACCGCATCGACCTCTACCAGTTCCACCACATCGACCGCGCCACCGGCTTCGACGAGATCTGGCAGGCGGCCGACACCCTGGCCGACCCCGCGAAGCGGGCGCAGATCCAGGCGTACGAGGACCTGCTCGACCGGCACGGCGTCGAGCCCGGCGAGGCCGCGACGGCGTGGCTGCTGACCCGGCCCGGCGTGACCGGCCCGATCGTGGGGCCGCGCACCGCCGAGCAGCCGGCGTCGGCGCTGCGGGCCGTGGAGCTGGAGCTGCCGGACGAGCCGCTGGGCGGCCTGGACGGGATCTTCCCGGGGCCGGGCCCCTCTCCAAAGGCGTTCGCCTGGTAGCGCGGTGAGGGGGCGGTGGCCCACGGCTCAGCCGAGGGCCGCCGCCACCGCCACCACCACGAGCATCACTACGAGCACACCGGCCATGATCCGGTTCCGGGTCTTCGGGTCCACGTACCCGAGCCTAACCGGCCGCGCCGAGCGGCCAGCGGCCGACCGCCTCGTAACGGGGCCGCTCGCCCGGCACCCCGGACCCCGGCGGGTTGCTGCGCACCAGGGCCAGGTCGGTCACGGTCCACGCCCGGCCCCTGAAGCCGTCCAGCGCCTCGAGGAAGGGGCGTACGTCGAACGCCTCGCGGCTGCGGGCCACCGTCAGGTGGGGCGTGTGGCGGTGGCGCGCCCCCATCGGGACGCCCGCCATGCGTGCCGCCGACTCCGTGCGGCCGGCGAGCAGCCGCAGGGCCGCGAGATCACCCTCCGCGCCCGCCCAGAGAACCCGCCCGTGCCCGAACTGGCCGCCGCCGCGCAGCGCCAGCCCGAAGGGGGCGGTGCGGTGGGCCGCCCGCTCCAGGCGGGCCGACAGGTCCGGTACGGCGTCGTCGCCGGTCTCGCCGTAGAAGGCCAGGGTGAAGTGCCAGCCGGGGCGGCCGGTCCAGCGCAGCCCGTCCGCACCGGGCAGCTTCCTCAGCGCGGCCACCTCGGCGGCGAGGGCGGCGGTGACGTCCTGCGGGGGCAGTACGGCGGCGAACAGTCTCATGTCCGCCAGTCTGCCCGGGGGACACCTGTGCGTCCGCGCGTGTCCTGGTCACCGTGCGCGTCACGGTGCCGCCGGCTTCGGCTGCGGCTCGGGCTGCGGCATCCGCTCGGGCTGCGGCTTCGGCTGCGGCTGCGGCTGCGGCGAGGGCGTCGGGCTGGACGGGGCCGCCCCCGGGGGCGGGGGCCGGCTACGCCGCCGGTGCCAGTTCCTCCCGCTCCCGCGGCACGAAGCGCACCTGCGGGTGGCCCCGGTGCCAGCCGACCGAGAGGCGCAGGTTGCCGACGCGGGCCAGGACCAGGCCGACGACGACCGCGGCGACGGTGGCCACGGCGCCGCCCGCGGCGAAGCCGACCCGGGCGCCGTAGGTGTCGGTGACCCAGCCGACGACCGGGGCGCCGACCGGGGAACCACCGAGGAAGACCATCATGTACAGGGCCATGACGCGGCCCCGCATGGCCGGGTCGGTGGACATCTGGATGCGGGTGTTGGCGGTGACGTTGACGGTCATGCTGAAGACGCCTATCGGGACCATGAGCAGCGCGAACAGCCACAGCGCGGGCGCCGCCGCCGCCACGATCTCCAGGGCGCCGAAGGCGAGCGCCGCCGCGATCAGCACGCGCAGCCGGGCCGTGCCGCGCCGGGCGGCGAGCAGGGCGCCGGCGAGCGAGCCGAGGGCCATGAGGGTGTTGAAGAGGCTGTAGGCGCCGGCGCCCGCGTCGAAGACGTCGTCGGCGAAGGCGGACAGGAACACCGGGAAGTTGAAGCCGAAGGTGCCGATGAAGCCGACCAGCACGATGGTCGAGATCAGCTCGGGGCGACCGGCGACGTAGTGCAGGCCCTCGCGCAGCTGGCCCTTGCCGCGCGGGGCGCGCTGGACGGCGTGCAGTTCACGGGCGCGCATCAGCAGCAGGCAGCTCAGCGGGGCGACGAAGGACAGGCCGTTGGCGAGGAACGCCCAGCCGGTGCCCACGCCGGTGATCATCAGGCCGGCGACGGCGGGGCCGACCAGTCGCGCGGACTGGAAGTTGGCCGAGTTCAGACTGACCGCGTTCTGCAGCTGGTCCCGGCCGACCAGCTCGGAGACGAAGGACTGGCGGGCGGGGTTGTCGACGACGGTGGCCAGGCCCATGGCGAGGGCGGCGACGTAGACGTGCCAGACCTGGACGTGGCCGGTCAGGGTGAGGACGGCGAGGAAGAGGGCGGTCAGGGCCATCGCGGACTGGGTGACCAGCAGCGTGGGCCGCTTGCGCAGGCGGTCGACGAGGACGCCGCCGTAGAGGCCGAACAGGAGCATCGGCAGGAACTGCAGGGCCGTGGTGATACCGACGGCGGCGGAGGAGCCGGTGAGGCTGAGCACCAGCCAGTCCTGGGCGATGCGCTGCATCCAGGTGCCGATGTTGGAGACGACCTGGCCCAGGAAGAAGAGGCGGTAGTTCCTGACCCTGAGGGAGGCGAACATCGACGCCCCGCCGGCGGCGTCGGGGGTGGTCGGGTCGTCGTGGCCGTCAGGTGCGGGGGCGGAAGCTGCTCCGGGTCCCGTACTCAAAAGGTTCGCCTCCTCGTGTACGCCGTTTACAGGTGTGCGAGCTTCTCCAGCACGGGGGCGGCGGCGCGCAGTTTCGCCCACTCGTCCTCGCCGAGTCCCTCGACCAGGGTGGCCAGGAACGCGTTCCGCTTGCGGCGGCTCTCCTCGAGCATGACCACGGCCTGCTCGGTCTGCGTCACGACCTTCTGGCGCCGGTCCTCCGGATGCGGCTCCAGCCGGACCAGTCCCTTGGCCTCCAGGAGCGCCACGATGCGGGTCATCGAGGGCGGCTGGACGTGTTCCTTGCGGGCGAGTTCGCCCGGGGTCGCGCTGCCGCAGTTGGACAGGGTGCCGAGCACCGACATCTCGGTGGGGCTGAGTGACTCGTCGACCCGCTGGTGCTTGAGCCGACGGGAGAGCCGCATCACGGCGGAGCGCAGGGAGTTCACGGCGGCGGCGTCGTCGCCATGCTTGAGGTCCGGCATGTTCCTTAGCGTAACTCATTAGGCTCGCGAAATACCACCGTTCATCCGCCCGCGTGCCCGTGACGCCCGCCACTGAAACCCGTGCTTCACCCGTACGAGTGAGCTGTTTCCGGAAATCGGGGCGTCACCCGGCCGGCGGGGGCGACCCTCTTGCGCAGGGGGACCAGCGTGCTCGGCCTGCGGATGGACGGGGAGCTGCTCGACCGGCTCCGGCACCATGCGGCGAAAAGAGGAATGAGCGTCCGGGACCATGTCGTCCGGACGCTCATCCGGGATGACTTCGACGAGCGGTTCCAGTCCGCCGTGGAGGAGACGGAACGGTTCTACGGGGTCACCTGAGCCCCGCCGGTCGGGTGAGCCCCGCCGGTCAGGTGAGCCCCGCCGGTCAGGTGAGCCCCAGGGCCGGCATCAGGTAGTAGAAGGCGAAGACCGCGGACACCGCGTACATGGTGACCGGGACCTCCCGGCCCCGCCCGGCCGCCAGGCGCAGCACCGAGAAGGTGATGAAGCCCATGCCGATGCCGTTGGTGATCGAGTAGCTGAACGGCATCATCAGCATCGTCACGAAAGCCGGGACGGCGATCGTGAAGTCGCTCCAGTCGATCTCCCTGATCGAGCCGGCCAGGATCAGGAAGCCGACCGCGACCAGGGCCGGGGTGGCCGCCTGGGACGGCACCATCGTGGCGACCGGCGTGAGGAACAGGGCCACGGCGAACAGCGCACCGCTGACGATGTTCGCGAAGCCGGTGCGCGCACCCTCGCCGACACCGGCCGTGGACTCCACGAAGCAGGTCGTCGCCGACGCGGAACTGGCGCCGCCCGCGGCGACCGCGATGCCGTCGACGAACAGGACCTTGTTGATGCCCGGCATCTGGCCCTCGCCGTCGGTCAGCTTCGCCTCGTCGCTGACGGCCATGATCGTGCCCATCGCGTCGAAGAAGCACGAGAGCAGGACGGTGAAAACGAACAGCACGCCGGTGAGGAGGCCGACCTTCTCGAACCCGCCGAACAGGCTGACCTCGCCGACCAGGCCGAAGTCGGGGGTGGAGACGGGGTTGCCGGGCCACTCCGGAGTGGTCAGGCCCCAGGAGGGGATGTCGGCGACGGCGTTGATGATCACCGCGACGACGGTCATCACGACGATGGAGATCAGGATCGCGCCGGGGGTCCTGCGGACGATCAGCGCGAGGGTGAGCAGCACGCCGAGGGCGAAGACCAGCACCGGCCAGCCGAGCAGGTGGCCGCCGGTGCCCAGCTGGAGCGGGACGGTGGTCTGGGCGGCGTCCGGCATCCGGGTCACGAACCCGGAGTCGACCAGGCCGATCAGCATGATGAACAGGCCGATACCGATGGCGATGGCCTTGCGCAGGCCGTAGGGCACGGCGTTCATCACCCGCTCGCGCAGGCCGGTGGCGACCAGCAGCATGACGATGAAACCGGCGAGCACGACCATGCCCATGGCGTCCGGCCAGGACATCCGCGGGGCGAGCTGGAGCGCGACGACGGAGTTCACGCCGAGGCCGGCGGCCAGCGCGATCGGGACGTTGCCGACGACGCCCATCAGCAGCGTGGTGAACGCCGCCGTCAGCGCGGTCGCGGTGACCAGCTGACCGTTGTCGAGCTGGTGGCCGTACATGTCCTTCGCGCTGCCCAGGATGATCGGGTTCAGCACGATGATGTAGGCCATCGCGAAGAAGGTGGCGAGGCCGCCCCGGATCTCACGGGACAGCGTGCTGCCGCGCTCGGAGATCCTGAAGTAGCGGTCGAGGGCGTGTTGCGGGGGTCGCCGGTCTTCGGGCGACTCGGGGGACGGGGGGACCTTGGCGGAGGCCGAGGTGGGCATGCGAGGACCTCATCACCAACAGGTTCCCCCACGGCCTTATTGGTGTTTCCTACGAATGAAAACGGTCAGAAACAAACGGGTTCAGTATGAACGTATGAGGCGCGGAGCGCTATCTCCGCGCGTAGACACGGGTGGGCGGTGCCGTCACCCGTCCGGGATCCTGCTCGTAAGCTGTACGCATGAAGAAGTGGACACCCACGCACGAGGCGCCGGAGCCCCTGGAGGGCCCCGTGGTCCCGACCGTCGTCGGCGGCACCGTCCTGTGGTTCGTCCTCTTCCTCGCGCAGCTCCCCTTCTACGGCTGGTTCGACGACCACGGCCACACGTGGTGGGTGTGGACCTGCCTGGCCGGGGCGGGACTCGGACTGATCGGCATCTGGTACGTGCGCAGGCGTGACGCCGCGCTCAAGCGGGCCGCACGGGACGCGGCCTGACCGGCCGGCGCCCGGGTCCTTGACGCGCCCGGCCCTGCCCGGCCGGGGTGAGGACGTCTTCACCCGACTCGGGCAGGGCGTCGCCGAGCGGGCCGCCGAGCGGGGCCCGGCCAGGCGGACGGTGCGGGAGATGTGCGGACTCGCCCCCGCGCGTACGGGCTGACCGCACGGCGGGCGGCGCCCACCCTCGACCGCCCTCGACCGAGCGGCCGCGGCCCGTGCGGGCCCGCGCCGGGTTCGTCCCCACCGCGCGACGTGGCTCGACGGGCACCCCGGCCCGACGTACCGGCGCGATCTCGGCGGACGGGCGGTCCCGGCGCACGGCGTCGTCGGGCCGTGGTGCGGGGCTCGTAGTACCACGGCAGCACCCGGCGGGGGGCCTCTCCTCCCCTGGTCGGAACTTCCCCGTGTTCGGCGGGTGGCGCCCGGGGACCGCACGTACCGTCGCTTGCATGACGCATCTCGACGCGGGCGACCGACTCGATCCGGCGCACCCCGTTCGCTCCCCCTCCCCGGCCGCCGGACTGACGACGGCCGGCGTCGCCGAACGGGTGGCGCGCGGTCAGGTCAACGACGTGCCGGTGCGCAGCAGCCGCTCGATGACCGAGATCGTCCGCGCCAACGTCTTCACCCGGTTCAACGCCATCATCGGCGTGCTCTGGGTGGTCATGCTGATCGTCGCGCCGATCCAGGACAGCCTGTTCGGCTTCGTGATCCTGGCCAACACCGGCATCGGCATCGTCCAGGAGTGGCGGGCGAAGAAGACCCTGGACTCCCTGGCCCTGATCGGCGAGGTCCGGCCGACCGTGCGGCGGGACGGGGAGGCCGTCGGGATCAGCACCTCCGGGATCGTGCTGGACGACGTCGTCGAGATCGGCCCCGGCGACAAGGTCGTCGTCGACGGGGTGTGCGTCGAGGCGGACGGGCTGGAGATCGACGAATCGCTGCTGACCGGCGAGGCCGACCCGGTCGTCAAACGGCCGGGGGACCAGGTGATGTCCGGCAGTTTCGTGGTCGCGGGCGGCGGCGCGTTCCAGGCGACGAAGGTGGGGCGCGAGGCGTACGCCGCGCAGCTCGCGGAGGAGGCCTCCCGCTTCACCCTGGTCCAGTCCGAGCTGCGCTCCGGCATCTCCACGATCCTGAAGTACGTCACCTGGATGATGGTCCCGACCGCGCTCGGCCTGATCCTCAGCCAGCTGCTCGCCAAGGACAACGAGCTGGACGACTCGATCGCGCGGACGGTCGGCGGCATCGTGCCGATGGTCCCGGAGGGCCTGGTGCTGCTCACCTCCGTCGCCTTCGCGATCGGCGTCGTCCGCCTCGGCCGCAAGCAGTGCCTCGTCCAGGAGCTGCCCGCCATCGAGGGTCTGGCCCGCGTCGACACCGTCTGCCTGGACAAGACCGGCACCCTCACCGAGGGCGGCATGGACGTCGCCGGGCTGCGCACACTCGGCGGCGCCGACGAGACGTACGTCCGCACGGTGCTCGCCGCCCTCGGCGCCTGCGACCCGCGCCCGAACGCGTCCCTGCAGGCGATCATCGACACCTACCCGGCCGCCGGGCTCGCCGGGGACTGGCGGTGCACGGAGTCACTGCCGTTCTCCTCCGCCCGCAAGTACAGCGGCGCCACTCTCGCCGAGGGCGACGGGACCTCCCGTACGTGGCTGCTGGGCGCGCCCGACGTGCTGGTGCCCGAGGACGACCCCGCCCTCGCCGAAACCGTGCGGCTCAACGAACAGGGCCTGCGGGTGCTGCTGCTCGCCCGCGCCACCGGCGAGCTGGACGACCCGGCGGTGGCCGAGGGCGTCACGCCCACCGCCCTGGTCGTCCTGGAGCAGCGGCTGCGCCCGGACGCGGGCGACACCCTGCGCTACTTCGCCGACCAGAACGTCCGCGCCAAGGTCATCTCCGGCGACAACGCGGTGTCGGTCGGGGCGGTGGCCGCCAAGCTGGGGCTGTCCGGCGCCACCGTCGACGCGCGCCGGCTGCCCGCCGGGCGGGAGGAGATGGCCGGGGCGCTCGACGAGGGGACGGTGTTCGGGCGGGTCACCCCGCAGCAGAAGCGGGACATGGTGGGGGCCCTGCAGTCGCGCGGCCACACGGTCGCGATGACCGGCGACGGCGTGAACGACGTCCTGGCGCTGAAGGACGCCGACATCGGTGTGGCGATGGGCTCGGGCTCGGAGGCCACCCGGGCGGTCGCACAGATCGTGCTGCTCGACAACAGCTTCGCGACGCTGCCGTCGGTGGTGGCCGAGGGCCGCCGGGTCATCGGCAACATCACCCGGGTCGCGACCCTGTTCCTGGTGAAGACCGTGTACTCGGTGCTGCTGGCGGTCCTGGTGGTCTGCTCCCGGGTCGAGTACCCGTTCCTGCCCCGGCACCTCACCCTGCTCTCCACGCTCACCATCGGCGTCCCGGCCTTCTTCCTGGCCCTCGCCCCGAACAAGGAACGGGCCAGGCCCCACTTCGTACGGCGCGTGATGCGGTACGCGGTGCCGGGCGGGGCGGTCGCGGCGGCGGCGACCTTCACGACGTACCTCGTCGCCCGGCAGCACTACTCCGGCCCGGGGGCCCTGGACGCGGAGACGAGCGCGGCGACGCTGACGCTGTTCCTGGTCTCGATGTGGGTGCTGGCGATCATCGCCCGCCCCTACACCTGGTGGCGGGTGGTGCTGGTGGCGGCGATGGGCGCGGGCTTCCTGCTGGTGCTGGCGGTGCCCTGGCTCCAGGACTTCTTCGCGCTGAAGCTGGTGGGCGTCACCATGCCGTGGGCCGCCGTCGGCATCGCGGCGGGGGCGGCGGCGGTGCTGGAGCTGTCCTGGAGGTGGGTGGACCGGCGTCTTCCGTCCTAGCCCGAGGCCCCGCCACTGAGCCGCGGGGGCTTGGTACCTCCGAAAAACGTGAACACTGTGACCCCGTCCGTCCTCGGTACGCTCATCCGAGCGCACCGAGGACACCAACGCGCCACATGCTCACGCGTTTCGGCACCCCTGACCGGTTGAGCCCCGGGGACTCGTAGCCGTGGGCCGCGAGCGAGTGGTGTTCCGTCAAGCGTTCACTCACTGCCCACGATCACTGCTCGCGACGGCACCGCTCCGACTCGCTCATCAGTCGAACCACCGGTCCCGGGCCAGTTCCTCGGTGCGGGTCCCGTCCTCCAGCAGCGCCGCGACCTCGAAGCGGCGCGGCCACTGGCCGGCCGCCCAGGCGAGCCCGGCGGCGACGCCCTCCAGGGTCGCGGCGTGCAGCACGCCGTCGTCGGTCAGCCGCCAGTCGATCTCCACACCGTCGACGACCAGTTCCCCGTGCTCCACGTACGACGCCGGGGTCCGCGCCCCCAGCAGCGCCCGCACCGCCTCCGGCACCTCGTGCTCGGCGCCCTCGGAGTCCACCGCGCCGGTGACCGACTCGCTCAGCCGCCGCACCTGGAACAGCTCCGCCAGCTCGGCCGCCCGGGCCGGCCGCACCGGCAGCAGCGGCACACCCGACGTGAAGGGCAGCAGGTCCGGCGAGTCCACCACCACGGCGTCGGCGGCGTCCACCACCTCCACCCGGCCGTCGACCACGGCCCGCACCTCGTCCGGCAGGGTCACCTGCTCCGGGTCCAGCTCGGCCAGCGCGCCGTACAGGGCGTGGAGTTGGGCGGCCGTGACCGGGCGGCCGGGGTCGGCGAGACGGTCCAGCAGCTCGGCCGCGCCGCCGGGCTCGTCGAGCAGGGCGGCGACCGACGTGCGTACGCCCAGCGCCCGCAGCACCTGCTCGTCCTCGAAACCGGTGGCGTCGGCCTCGTCGTACAGGCCCCGCAGCAGCGGGTCGCCGCCCGCCGCGCGCAGGCCCGCCGGGCGGCGCCCGCCGAGTACCGGGTGCCCGCGCAGCCACCACGCGGTGTACGGCCGGACGATCTCGTGCGTGCCGTCGGGCAGGAGGACGCGCACGGGCTGGACGAGCGCGTCGCGCAGCGGCGGCTGCGACAGCAGGGCGAGGGCCTCGGGCCACCGGTCGTCGTCCACGAGGTCCAGGTCGCGCACGGCGACGATCTCGGTGGCGACCGGCGGGACGGGGCTGTCCGGAAAGCGGTCGAGGACGTCCTCGCTCCACACGTCCACGGCGTCCAGCAGCCCCGCGTCGTCCGGTTCGGCGAAGTCGCCCTCGCGGGGCTCCAGTTCGTCCGGGTCGAGGACGACGTCGGTGGCGCGGACGAGGGCGAAGGTGACGAGCACGCCGCAGGCCGCCAGCGGCTCCGGCCCCCACCTCTCGGCCAGCTCGGCGTCCACGGCGGCGAGTTCGTCCGCGCGCATGACCCGGGCGAAGGGGCCGCCGGGGTGAACGAGTTCGCCGGCCGGGGAGAGTTCGCCGTCCTCGTCGGGGAGGGCGAGCGCGCCGAGCCAGGGCTCGTCGCCGGGTTCGAGTCCGGCGTCGCGTACCAGGCCGAGGACGGTGTCGGCCAGTTCGTCGGCGTCGAGGGCGTCCTCCTCCCAGTTCGAACCGCCCTCGTCGTCCAGGGACGCGGCGACGGCGGCCCGGACCTGCGGGGTGGTCAGCACGGCCCGCGGGGTGGCCGGGAGGGCACCGAGCTTCTCCAGGAGCCCGTGGGCGGCGTCCGGGTGGGCGACCTTCAGGCCGAGGCGGGTGAGAACCTCCGGGTCGAGGGAGGCGTCCGCGGAGGGCAGCAGCACCTGCCGGGGCCCGATGACCGTACGGCCGTCCGCGAGCGGCACGGGGAGCCCGGACAGCCGCTCGGGGTCGACGCCGGCGAGGCTGTCGTAGAACCGCCGCCACCAGCCGGGGGCCTTCTCCAGACCGGCCAGCCGGTCGATCGCGTCGGTCAGCGGCACCCGGGCCACACCGAGCGTGCGCAGCTCCGCGCGGCGCTCCAGGCCGGCGGGCAGCAGGGTCGGCAGCACCTCGGCGAGGACCCGCACGGTGTCGGCGCCCGCACCCTCGACCACCTCGGCGTCGCGGGGCCGCAGCGACTCGGGCAGGCCGGGATCGTCCTCGCGCGGCGGAACGGCGGGCGGCGGGACGGCGGGCGGCAGGAAGGAGGTGCGCGGCAGCCGCCCGAGGATCGCCTGCCGCAGGGCACCGTCCAGTTCGCCCCTGCCCAGCGGGCCGGGCACCAGGTCGATGAGTCCGGCGGTGACCGGCCGCCAGTCGGCGAGCAGCCCGGCGTAGACGTCCGCCGCCCGCTCCGTCAGGAAGTCGGTCAGCGGGCCGCTCGCGGCGTGCCGCCGGGTGGAGTCCAGCGGGAAGGACGCGATGAGCAGGGCGGGCACGCCGAGCGGCTCGTCACTGGGGGTCGGGGCGTGCACGACGGGGCTGGTGCGGGGGCGGGCCGGGCCGCCGTCGGCGTCCACGGGCACCGCCCAGGTCACGGACCAGTGCGGACGCAGCCGCTCCTCCACCGGCCGGTCGGCGAGGAGGCCGGGGGTGAGGGGCCCGTGCGCGGCGGCCGTACGCCAGCGGGTGACGCCCTCGCGGGAGTCCTCCAGGACGGTCAGGGGGCCCTCGCTGCGGCGGGAGAGCGTACGCACGTCGTCCGCCACCTCGACCACGACCTCCTCCAGCCCCGGCAGGGCGAGGAGCAGGGCGTCGTCCACGGCGTGCAGGAGCCGTTCGGCGAGGTCGGCGGCGGCCGGGTCGCGCAGCGGGAGGATGACGGCCGTGTCGTACGGGCCGGGGGCGCTGCCCTCGGCGGGGAACGGCAGACGCAGCAGCGGGACGTGCCCGTCGCGCCGCCGGATCTCGTTTCCGAGGCCGGGGCCGTGCCGGGCGGTGTCGGCGGCCAGCCCGCGGGCCTCGGCCAGGGACCAGCGCACCCCGCCGTGCCGGCCGACGACGGCGGGCTCGTCGGTGACGGCCAGGACGGCGGCGAAGCCGACGCCGAACCGGCCGACCGCACCGTCCCCGGCGTCCCGCTTGGCGGAGGCGCGCAGGGTGGACAGCGACTCGACGCCGGCCGCGTCCATCGGGGCGCCGGTGTTGGCGGCGACGAGGACGCCCTCGCGCAGGGTGAGCCGGAGCCGGCCGGGCACGCCGGCCCGTGCGGCGGCGTCGGCGGCGTTCTGCGCGAGTTCGACGACCAGCCGGTCGCGGTAGCCGCCGAGGACGAGGTCCTCCTCCGCGTTGGCGTCCTCACGGAACCGGGCGGGGCTCGTCGCCCAGGCGTCCAGCACCCCGCGCCGCAGACGTGCCGTACCGAACGGATCGGCGCCCTCGGCGGCAGGCCGCACGAACATGCTCACGGTGACTCTCCTCATCGACGGACCATGAAGGTACCGCGAGCACCCGCCCTCGCCGATCGGACGCCGGTCGGGGCGGTCCGGCCCGTCCGGCGTCCGAGACCCGGGCCGTCGAGGCCGAAGGGGTCCGGGGGCACGCCCCCCCCCGGGGCCGTCGCGCCACGACGCAGCCGAGGCGCGACGGGCCTACGAGTGCCCCAGCTCCGCCGCGGCCTCGTCCTCGGCCGCCGGCACCGAACCGGAGTCCGCCGCCGGCCGCAGCGGGAACGGGTCGACCCGCGTCTCGTCGATCACCGGCGGGGCCGGCTGCGGCGGTTTCGGCATCACCGCCGCCTCGGAGTGCCCGCCGCACCCGTAGGCCAGGGACACCACCCGGCCGTCGGCCGGGGAGAACTCGTTGGCGCACACGCCGAAGGCCTGTCCCAGCGAGCCGCCGATGCGGGCGAGGAAGCCGCAGCTCACGCAGGCCGCGGGGGCCGCCTGGGCCATCGCGGTCTTCGGGCCGAAGCCCTCCTCCCAGCGGTCGGCGGCGACGTGCAGCCCGTACCGGGAGAGCACTCGGGTGCGGCGCAGGCCCAGTTCCTCGGCGACCGCCGAGATGGTGCCGCGGGCGGGGACCGTCGTCAGCTCGGCCGGGGGCCCGGCGGTGACCTCGGCGTCCTCGGCCTCCACCAGCTCGGCCATCTCGTGGGAGACGGCCGAGTTCGGCGGCGGCTCGTCCTCGCCGGTCCAGCCGGGCTCCAGCCGGAGGTCCTCCGCGTCGGTGGGCAGGAGGTCGCCGGGGCCCATGTCTCCGGGGCGCAGCCGCTCGCTCCACGGCACCCACTCGGGCGCGAGGAGGGCGTCCGGGCCGGGCAGCAGCACCGCCTCGTTCACCGTGACGACCTTGGCGCGGGAGGCGCGGGCCACGGTCACGGCCCAGCGCCAGCCGCGGTAGCCGAACTCCTTGCAGGCGAAGAAGTGCGTGACGACCCGGTCGCCCTCCGACACCTGCCCTTCGTGCTCGCCGACGACGCCGGGGGCGGCGGCCTCCTCGGCTGCGGCGCGGGCGAGGTCGACGGCCTCGGCGCACAGACGGTCAGGGGTGCGGCTTCGCGTTGTCGCTGCGCTCACAGGTATCGCTTCTCTCCATACGCCGTCTCACGAGTGCGCCGCTGCCTGCGAGGGGCGGACGGAGCGGACCTGTGGACCGCGTCGACGTCCGCGCCCGATCGCGCTCGGGCACACCTACGTCATCCATTCTGCGGGATGGCCGTACGGCGCGCGGCCGAGAACGTTCGCCACGGCGCGCTAGGCACGCTACCTGCTCATGTGCGCTGGGCCTACACCGACGGGAGTTTCGGCGGGGTACGGTACCGCGTTCCCCGGTGGTGTCACCCGACTCGATCACCGCCATCCGTGCCGTCATCCACGCTATAGCCCCCGCTCTCGGGGCACTATGACGGGGTGGCAGCCGCACGGACGGAGTTCAAGGGCGGGAGCCGGGGGCGGGGCCCCGGCTCCCGGTTCCGTGCGATCGGCCGGGTGCTGCGCCTGCCGGTGACCGGCACCGCGCGCGGCATCCGCCGGGCGACGCACGCGCACGGCGCCGGTGAGTCCGGCCTCGGCAAGCTGATCGAGCTGCACGGGGTGAACGGCGCCGGCGACGTCATGATCACCGTCGCGCTGGCCTCCACCGTCTTCTTCTCGGTCCCCACCGACGAGGCGCGCGGCCGGGTCGCGCTCTACCTCGCCATCACCATGGCCCCGTTCACGCTGCTCGCGCCGGTGATCGGCCCGCTGCTGGACCGCCTGCCGCACGGCCGCCGCGCGGCGATGGCCGCCGCGATGGCCGCCCGGGCGCTGCTCGCGCTGGTGCTGTCGGGCGCGGTCGTCAGCGGGAGCATCCAGATGTATCCGGCCGCGCTCGGCGTGCTGGTCGCCTCGAAGGCGTACGGCGTGGTCAGAAGCGCGGTGGTGCCACGGCTGCTGCCACCCCGTTTCTCCCTGGTGAAGGCGAACTCGCGGGTCACCCTGTGCGGGCTGCTGGCCACCGGCGTCGCCGCGCCGATCGCGGCGGGGCTCCAGCAGGTCGGGCCGCGCTGGCCGCTGTACGGGGCTTTCGTGATCTTCATCGCGGGGACCGTGCTGTCGTTCACGCTGCCGCCGAAGGTGGACTCGGCGCGGGGCGAGGACCGGGCGCTGCTCGCCGCGGACGAGCGGCATCTGCACGGCCCGCACCGCAGGCCGGTCAAGCGTCCCGGACTGCGCACGGTGGGCCCGGCGGTGACGCACGCGCTGGCCGCCAACGCCGCCATCCGGTGCCTGACCGGTTTCCTGATCTTCTTCCTGGCCTTCCTGCTGCGCGTGCACCCGCTGTCCGGACAGAGCGCGGCCGTGTCGCTGGGGATCGTGGGCGTCGCGGCCGGCGCGGGCAACGCGCTGGGCACGGCGGTCGGGGCGTGGCTGCGGTCGCGGGCGCCGGAGGTCATCATCGTGACGGTCGTCGCGGTGGTGCTGGGTACGGCGGTCACGGCCGCGGTCTTCTTCAGCACCGTCCTGGTGGCGTGCCTGGCCGCGGTCGCGGGGTTCGCGCAGGCGCTGGCCAAGCTGTCCCTGGACGCGCTGATCCAGCGGGACGTGCCCGAGCAGGTCCGCACCTCGGCGTTCGCGCGCTCCGAGACGCTGCTCCAGGTCTCCTGGGTGCTCGGCGGGGCGGTCGGGATCGTGCTGCCGCTGAACGGCACGCTGGGCCTGTCGGTCGCCGCGGCGATCATCGCCGCCGGGTGGCTGTCGACCGTACGGGGCCTGGTCGACTCGGCCCGGAACGGGGGACCGGCCCGGCCGAGGGTGGCGTGACCACGCCACGCCGTACCCAGGTGGGGAGCGGGCCGCGAGCGCCGTATAGCCTTCGCCCATGACCACGTTGCAATCCGTAGTGCGACGCCGCCGCGCCGTCGCCGCCGCAGGCGCCGTATCCGCTGGACTGCTTCTGCTGTCCGCCTGTGACCAGCCGACCCCGATGTCGACGGTCACGGTGGGGAGCGACTCGGTCAGCTCCGAGGCCACCTGCGGCGGTGAGGACAAGGTCCTGGAGACCGCCGAGATCCAGAAGTGCCTGCAGGACGACGACGTCGACTCGATCACGGTCGACCCCGACGCCACGGTGCGCTTCGGTGTGGACCCGGAGGTCGCCGACCGGCGCTGGACGATCCTGATGAACGGTCAGCAGCTCACGGACGACACGGACAACACCTACCGCACGGTGCCGGGCAGCGTGTTCTTCAACGCCCAGTACGGCGCCCAGGGCGACTCGACGCTCGTCAGCATCAAGGCCGGCGACGGCAAGGCGGGCAGCGAGGCGGCCACCGGTCTGTGGTCCTTCAAGCTGAAGAAGGACGACTGACCACGTCCTCCGTGCACGTCCTCGTGGCCACCGCGGTCCCCGCCGAGCGGGACGCGGTGGCCCGGGCGTTCCCGGGCACGGGGCCCGGAGCGGCCGTGGAGGTGCCCCGGCCCGGCACGGTCCTGCACCGGCTCCCGGACGGCTGGGACCTGCTGGCCGCCGGTGTCGGCCCCGCTCTCGCCGCCGCCTCGACCGCCGCCGCCCTGACCGCCGCGGCCCTCGAGTCCGCGCCCTACGACCTGGTCGTCTCGGCCGGTATCGGCGGCGGCTTCGCACCCCGGGCGCCGGTCGGCTCGCTCGTCGTCGCCGACGCGATCACCGCGGCCGACCTGGGCGCCGAAACGGCCGACGGCTTCCTGCCGGTCACCGACCTCGGCTTCGGCACCGTCACCCACCACCCGCCCGCCGGCCTCGTCCGCGCCGTCGCCACCGCGACCGGGGCCCGCGCCGGCACCGTCCTGACCGCGTCCACCGTCACCGGCACCGCCGACCGGGCCGCCTGGCTGCGCGCCCGCCACCCGCGGGCCCTGGCCGAGGCCATGGAGGGCTTCGGCGTCGCCGAAGCGGCCGCCGCGCACGGAGTGCCCGTGCTGGAACTGCGCGCGGTCTCCAACCCGGTCGGCCCGCGCGACCGGGCCGCCTGGCGCGTCGGCGACGCGCTCACGGCACTGACGGACGCCTTCGGGAAGCTCGCACCCGTCCTCACGCGTTGGAACCCACATGACCGCTGAGCCCCTGCAGATCGCGTACTCCCCCTGCCCGAACGACACCTTCGTCTTCGACGCCCTCGCGCACGGCCGCGTCCCCGGCGCGCCCGCCCTCGACGTGACGTTCGCGGACATCGACCTCACCAACGGCATGGCCGAGCGCGGCGAGTCCGACGTGCTGAAGGTGTCGTACGCCGTGCTGCCGTACGTCCTCGACGCGTACGCCCTGCTGCCCTGCGGCGGCGCGCTGGGCCGGGGCTGCGGGCCGCTGGTGCTGACCCGGGAGGCCGGTGCGGACCTGCGGGGCCGTACGGTGGCGGTGCCGAGCGAGACGTCGACGGCGTACCTGCTGTTCCGGCTGTGGGCGGCGGACACCCTGCCCGGCGGGGTGGGGCGGATCGTCGTGATGCCGTTCCACGAGATCATGCCGGCCGTGCGGGACGGGAAGGCCGACGCGGGACTCGTGATCCACGAGGCGCGCTTCACGTACCGGAACTACGGGCTGCACCAGCTCGCCGACATGGGCGAGCACTGGGAGCGGACCACGGGGCTGCCGATCCCGCTCGGCGCGATCATCGCGAAGCGGTCGCTGGGCGAGGAGACGCTGACGCGCCTGGCCGGAGCGGTCCGTGCCTCCGTGCGCGCGGCCTGGGACGACCCGGAGGTCTCCCGGCCCTACGTCATGGCGCACGCCCAGGAGATGGACCCGGCCGTCGCCGACCAGCACATCGGGCTGTACGTCAACGAGTTCACGGCCGACCTCGGCGAGGACGGGTACGCGGCGGTCCGGGGGCTGCTGACGCGCGCGGCGGCCGAGGGACTGGTACCGGCCCTCGGCCCGGACGCGCTGGCGTTTCCGTGAGGCGTGAGGCGTGAGATGTGGGGTGCGGTCGGGCGGTGAGGGGTCAGACGTCCAACTGGTCGGCCACCGCGCGGAGCAGGCCGGCGATCTTCTTGCCGGCGGTCTTCTCGGGGTAGCGGCCCCGCTCCAGCATCGGCGTGATGTTCTCCAGGAGGGTCGTCAGGTCCTGGACGATGGAGGCCAGTTCGTCGGGCTTCTTGCGCTGCGCGGCCGCGACCGAGGGTGCCGGGTCCAGCAGGGTCAGGGACAGGGCCTGGTCACCGCGCTGTCCGGCGACCACGCCGAACTCCACGCGCTGCCCCGGCTTCAGCGCCTCGACTCCGGCGGGGAGGACCGAGGAATGGACGAAGACGTCACCGCCGTCGTCGCGGGAGAGGAAGCCGAAGCCCTTCTCACTGTTGAACCACTTGACCTTGCCGGTAGGCACGTCTGTCCTCGTCCTCGTACTCGTCGGAAAACTGCTCGGAAACGGCTCTTGATAGCACTTGGGCGGGTCGTCCTGACCCGCCGGTACCCAGGCTAATGGTCTTCGGGCCGGTGACAAGACGTCCCCCGGTCGTTCTCCAGGCCTGGGAACTACCCTGGTCGGGTGCGTGACAAAACCCGAACGAATTCCGCCGAGCCCGGTGACCGACTGATCCGCGCCGGTGCGATCGTCTTTTTCATCGGCACCGTGGCCACACTGGTCACGGTGGCCCCGTTGCTGCTCGGGACGACGCCCTTTCCCACCTACATGTTCGGACTGAGCATGCTGATGGGCGTGGGCTTCCTGATCGCCGGCGCGGGGGTGTTCCGGTCCATCGCCGCGGGGCGGCGTCAGGCGCGCGCCGCGGCCGGCCCGTCGGCGTCGCCCTCGCGGTAGCCCGCGAGCCATCGCGGGAACTCCGTCAGGTCGGCGAGGACGACGTCGGCGCCGGCCGCGCGGAGTTCCCCGGCGCTGTACGGACCGCTGGCCACGGCCACGGCGTGGGCGCCGGCGGTGCGCGCGCCGCGTACGTCGCCGAGGTGGTCGCCGACGTACACGTCCGCGCCGTGCTCGCGCAGCGCCACGGCTTTCTGCTCGGCCCACAGGCCGCCGATCACGGCGTCCGGCTCGATGCCGAGGTGCGCCAGGTGCAGTTTGGCGTTCGGCTCGTACTTGGCGGTGACGACGATCGCCCGTCCGCCGCCCGCCCGCACCGCCTCGATCGCCTCCCGGGCGCCGGGCAGCGCGGGCGTGGCGGTGACGGCGTACGTCGGGTACATCTCGCGGTACAGGTCGGCGGTGGCCGCGATCTCCTCGGCCGGGAACCAGTGGGCCAGCTCCTCCTCCAGCGGCGGCCCGAGCCGCGTGACGGCGAGGTCGGCGTCGACGTGGGTCCCCGTCCGCTCGGTGAGCGCCAGGTAGCAGGCGCGGATGCCGGGGCGCGAGTCGATCAGCGTCATGTCGAGATCGAAACCGACGGTGGGCGCGGTGCGGGTCGTGGAGGCCATGGTGCCCATTGTGCCGGGAGCCCCGAAGGGACCGGCCGGGCGAGCGGTGCGCGGGCGGCCGGGCGAGCGGTGGGGCTGGGCGGCATGCGGGTGGCCGACCGGGGAACGGGCGGGCGGGACGCGGGCGACCGATGGGCGGCATGCGGCCGATGGACGGCACGCGGGCGTCCGGCTGGGGCGCGCCCGACCACGGCGCGAACGGCCGGGGCGCGGGCGGCCGGGCGCGAACGGCCGGGGTGCGGGCGGCCGGGCGCGGGCGGCTGGGCGCGAACGGCCGAGGCGCAGGCGGGCGGGCGCGAACGGCCGAGGCGCAGGCGGGCGGGCGCGAACGGCCGAGGCGCGGGCGGGCGGGCGCGAACGGCCGAGGCGCGGGCGGGCGGGCGGGCGCGAACGGCCGGGGCGCGAACGGCCGGGGCGCGGGCGGCCGGGCGCGAACGGCCGGGGTGCGGGCGGCCGGGCGCGGGCGGCTGGGCGCGAACGGCCGAGGCGCAGGCGGGCGGGCGCGAACGGCCGAGGCGCGGGCGGGCGGGCGCGAACGGCCGAGGCGCAGGCGGCCGGGCGCGAACGGCCGAGGCGCAGGCGGCCGGGCGCGAACGGCCGAGGCGCAGGCGGCCGGGCGCGAACGGCCGAGGCGCAGGCGGCCGGGCGCGAACGGCCGAGGCGCAGGCGGCCGGGCGCGAACGGCCGAGGCGCAGGCGGCCGGGCGCGAACGGCCGAGGCGCAGGCGGCCGGGCGCGAACGGCCGAGGCGCGGGCGGCCGGGCGCGGCTTGCGTGGCGCGGGCTCGTGCCGGCGGCCCGGCGGGTCAGCCGCCGGGGCGGCGGGAGCGCCAGAGGAGGTAGAGGGCGGTGGCGACGGCGGCGGTGCGCAGGACCCAGGGCCAGGTGTCGGCGACGGCGGCGTTCATGTGGCCCTCGGCGATCGGGTCGCCCCAGCGGCCCTCCGTACGGCCCCACAGCCACACCACGCCGGCGGCGGCCACCGTGCCGGGCAGACCCAGTACCGCCCACTTCGACTGGGCGGGGGTGAGACGGCGGGAGAGGTAGGCGATCAGCCAGCCCAGGCCCAGCGGGACGAGGCTGCCCAGGACGGCACCGGCGACGAGCAGGGCCGCGGCGAGCAGCAGCAGGGGGTTGTTCCAGCCGCCCTCCGGCCACAGGCGGCGCAGGCGGCGGCGCGCGGCCCCGCCCGGCTTCCCGGTGACCGGCTCCGCGCTCCCCTCGACCACCGCTGCGGCCGGCTTGCCGGCCGTCTCCCCGGGAGCCGGGGGCGCCTTCTCCGTCTCGCCCTTGTCCTTCGGCGGCGGCTTGAGCAGCTCCGGGATCTCCACACCGCCGACGAACCCCGGCACGCTGTCGCCGACGCCCACGAAGGGGCCGTCGTCCACCCGCCACCAGTCCTGCCGTACGGCGCCGCTCTCCCCCAGCTCGTGGGCGCTCGCCAGGTGCGGCGGAGAGGGAGCCGGCGCGGGAGGGGGTTCCGTCCCGGGGGCGGTGGGCCGGGGGCGCGTCGCGGCGGCGCGCCGCAGGCCCTTGAGCCGCTCCGCCTTCCGCGGCCCGCCCTCCCGCTGCACGGGCACGGCGGCGGGCTGCGGCACCGACGGCCGCGGGACACCGTTCGTGCCGTCCGCCGCGTCGACGATGTCGTCGGGGCTGCCCAGCCGGTCCAGGATGCGGCGGACGGCGGCGGGACTGTCGACGGTGGTCTTCGCCCGGTGCCGGTCGATCTCGTTGCGCAACTCGGCGACCAGCCGCATGCGGGTGGCCGACGGCAGCTGCCGTTGCTGGGCCACGTCGCCGACGCGGCTCAGATACTCGTAGACGACCTGGTCGCTCTCGATCCCCACGAACCCCTCCGGGGCGGTGTGTTGTGGTGTCCCGCCGGACGAAGGTACCGAATCCTCCGGCGCACGGCGGACACCACCGCGCACGTCACCGGCGCACGCGCCGCCCCGGCGTCGTACCCACCCGCTACCGTGGGCCGGATGAGCACCGAGGAGAAGTCCGCGGCCCCCCGGTCCCTCGCGGAGGCGCTCCGCGTCAGGGACGACGTCTCGCTGGCCGCCCTCCTGCGCAGCCGCCCCGACCTCGTCACCCCCGTGCCCACGGACCTCACGCAGCTCGCCACCCGCGCCGGCACCCGTGCCTCGGTCGTACGGGCGCTGGAGCGGCTGGACCGGTTCACCCTGCAGACGGCGGAGGCGCTGGCCGTTGCGGCGGACCCGGCGCCGTACGGCGAACTGCTGCGGCTCATGGCCGGGGACCCGGCGGTCGCGGCCGACCCGGCCGTCGCCGCCGCCCTCCCCCGGTCCCTGGCCCTGCTGCGCGAACAGGCCCTGGTGTGGGGCGCCGACGACCGGCTGCGGCTGGTGCGCACCGCCCGCGAGCTGCTCGCGCCCTCCCCGCAGCACCCTTCGCCGACGGGGCTCGGCCCCTCCGTGCGGGAGGCGACGGCGGGGATGTCGCCGGGCCGGATGCAGGAGCTGCTCGCCGCCGCCGGCCTGCCCTCGACCCACGACTCCGTGTCGGCGGTGTCCGCGCTCGGTGCGCTGTTCACCGACCGGCCGCGCATGGAGGCCCTCCTCGCCGGCCTGCCCGAGGAGTCCCGTCAGGTGCTGGCCCGGCTGGTGTGGGGCCCGCCGTACGGGCAGGTCACCCACGACCCCGCGGCGCACCTGCGCGCGCTGCTGGACCGCGGCCTGCTGCTGCCGACCGCGCCGGGCACGGTCGTCCTGCCCCGCGAGGTCGCCCTGCACCTGCGCGGGGGCCGGGCGCACCGTGCGCCCGAGCCGGTGCCGCCGCCGGTGGAGGCCGCGGCCGCACACCGTCCGCAGGTGGTGGACGCCACCGCGGCCGGGCAGGCCCTGGCGGCGCTGGCGACCGTCGAGGAGCTGCTCAAGGAGTGGGACGAGGGCGGCCCTGCGGTGCTGCGGGCCGGCGGGCTGAGCGTGCGGGACCTCAAACGGACGGCCGTCGCCCTGGACGTGCCCGAGCCGGTGGCCGCCTTCTGGGTCGAACTGGCCTACGGGGCCGGGCTGATCGCCTCCGACGGCGAGGCCGACGAGCGGTACGCGGCGACGCCGGCCGGCGACGAGTGGCGGGAGCTGCCCACCGCCGAGCGCTGGGCGAGGCTCGCCGAGGCGTGGCTGACGGCCACCCGCACGCCGGGGGTGGTCGGCGGGCGGGACGCGAAGGACCGCACGCTCTCGGCGCTGGGGCCCAACCTGGACCGTTCGGCGGCTCCGGAGGTACGGCGCCGGGTGCTGGGGCTGCTCGCGGGGCTGCCCGAGGGCGCCTCGCCCACCGAGGAGTCGGTGCTGGCGCGGCTGCGCTGGGAACGCCCGCCGCGTGGACCCCAGCGGGAGCAACGGGAGCCTCGGGAGCCTCGGGAGCCTCGGGAGGAGGACCTGCGCAGCAGGCTGGCCCGGTGGACGCTGTCCGAGGCCGAGCTGCTGGGTGTCACCGGGCGCGGTGCGCTGGCCGCGCCGGGGCGTGCCCTGATCGGGGCGCCCGAGCCGTTGCGTCCGGCACCGCCGACCGGGGAGCCCGAGGGCCCCGGCGACAAGCTCCCCGTCCACCACCGCGCGCTCCCCTCCACGACTCCCCCGACCCCCGCCGAACAGGCCGCCGCCACCGCGTCCGCCGCCCGGCTCCTCGCACCGCTCTTCCCCGAACCGCTGGACCACGTGCTGCTCCAGGCCGACCTGACGGCGGTGGCGCCGGGGCCCCTGGAGCGTCCGCTGGCCGACCTGCTGGGGGTGCTCGCGGACGTGGAGTCCAAGGGGGGCGCGACCGTGTACCGGTTCACGCCGGGCTCGGTGCGCCGTGCGCTGGACGCCGGGCGGACCGCCGCCGACCTGCACGCCGTCCTCGCCCGGCACTCCCGCACGCCGGTGCCGCAGCCGCTCACGTACCTGATCGACGACGTGGCCCGGCGGCACGGGCGGCTGCGGGTGGGCGCGGCCTCGGCGTACGTGCGCTGCGACGACGACACGACCCTGGACGAGATCCTCGCCGACAAGCGGGCGGCCGGCCTCGGCCTGCGCCGGCTCGCGCCGACCGTGCTGGCCGCGCAGGCCGACCCGGCGGCGCTGCTGGAGGGGCTGCGGGCGATGGGGTTCGCGCCGGCCGCGGAGTCCGCCGCGGGTGATGTGCTCATCGCCCGCGCCGACGCCCACCGCACGCCGCCGCGTACGGCACCGGAGCCGGTCCCGGACGGCCCGCCGGTCCCCGACGACACCCTCCTGACGGCGGCGATCCGCGCCGTCCGGGCCGGTGACCTGGCCTCGACGGCCCCGCGCAAGCCCGGCCCGGGTGCCGCCGGGGGCGGTGGCCCGGCCGCGGGTGAGCTGCCCCGCACCGGCGCCGCCGAGACCCTCGCCACCATGCAGGCGGCCGTCCTGACCGGCGAGGCGCTGTGGATCGGCTACGTGAACGCCGAGGGCGCCGCCAGCCAGCGCGTCGTCGCCCCGATCCGGGTCGAGGGCGGCTTCGTCACGGCGTACGACCATACGGCGGACGAGGTGCGCACCTATCCGCTGCACCGGATCACCGGCGTGGCCGAACTGGCCGACGGGGCGACCTGACCGGCCCCTCTTTCGGGCGTACGGGCCGGATCATGCACGCCACGCCGGGTGATTAGCACCTGCGAGGGAGCTTTTTTCATAAAGCGCATCGACCTTCCGGGCCTCGGGCAGCCACCGGGTGTCCTGCACCCAACCGAAAGGAACAGCCTGATGCGTGCCGTTCGTCGAGTCGCCACCGTCCTGACCTCCACCGCCGCTCTGCTGGCGGCGTTCGCCGCCGAGGCCGCGGCCATCGGCATCGACCTCGGTGGAGGCCTCACCCTCTGATCCGACCGTCCCGCGTCCCCACCCGCGGGCCGGGCCCCAGCCCCCAGGGCCCGGCCCGCCGGGGGCCTCCCCGGCCCGCCCGGAGCCTCCCCCGGGCCGCCCGGGATCACCTCCCAGCCGCCCGGGATTCCCAGCCCACCCGGGATTCCCAGCCCGCCCGGGATCACCTCCCAGCCCACCCGGGATCACTTCCCAGCCCGCCCGGGGTCTCCTCCCGGTCCGTTCCGGATCACTTCACGGTTCGCCCGGGACCCCCTCACAGCAGCCCGACCCGCGTCCCCTCCCGTTTCCTCCGTGCTCCCCCTTCTCCCCGAAAGGCCCCCATGCGCGCCAAGCCCGTCGATCCCTCCCGTTCCGCCGCCCGTGCCGCCGTCGCCGTCTCCGTCGCCGCCCTGATCACCGCCGCGGCGCTGTTCGGCGCGCTCGCCCCCGAGGCCGCCGCACTGCCGCTGCCCCTCCCCGTCACCGGCATCGAGCCCCTGGTCACGGAGGGGGTCACCATCGAGGGACCGCTGATCAACAACCTGACTCTCCGCTAGCCCCGCTCCGCGATCAGGCACACTGGACGTTTGGCCGAGCCGTCGTCGGCCGCACGCACGCGAAAGGGTGCCGCCCGTGAATGGTCCGCTGATCGTCCAGTCCGACAAGACCCTGCTCCTCGAAGTCGACCACGAGCAGGCCGGCGACTGCCGTCGGGCCATCGCGCCGTTCGCCGAACTGGAGCGGGCGCCGGAGCACATCCACACCTACCGGGTGACCCCGCTGGGCCTGTGGAACGCGCGGGCGGCGGGTCACGACGCCGAGCAGGTCGTGGACGCGCTCGTCGAGTACAGCCGCTACCCGGTGCCGCACGCGCTGCTCGTCGACATCGCCGAGACGATGGACCGCTACGGCCGCCTCACCCTCTCCAAGCACCCGGCGCACGGGCTGGTCCTGACGACCACGGACCGGCCGGTGCTGGAGGAGGTGCTGAAGTCGAAGCGGATCGCGCCGCTGGTCGGCCACCGCATCGACGCCGACACGGTGGCCGTGCACCCCTCCGAGCGCGGGCAGATCAAGCAGACGCTGCTGAAGCTGGGCTGGCCCGCCGAGGACCTCGCCGGGTACGTCGACGGCGAGGCGCACCCGATCGAGCTGGCCGAGGACGGCTGGGCGCTGCGCCCGTACCAGAAGCAGGCGGTGGAGAACTTCTGGCACGGCGGCAGCGGTGTCGTCGTGCTGCCCTGCGGTGCGGGCAAGACGCTGGTCGGGGCGGGTTCGATGGCGCAGGCCAAGTCGACGACCCTGATCCTGGTCACCAACACCGTCTCCGCACGGCAGTGGAAGCACGAGCTGGTGAAGCGCACCAGTCTCACCGAGGACGAGATCGGCGAGTACAGCGGGACGCGGAAGGAGATCCGGCCCGTCACCATCGCCACGTACCAGGTGCTGACCACCCGCCGCAAGGGCGTCTACCCGCACCTGGAGCTGTTCGACTCCCGGGACTGGGGGCTGATCGTCTACGACGAGGTGCACCTGCTGCCGGCGCCGGTCTTCAAGTTCACCGCCGACCTCCAGGCGCGGCGGCGGCTCGGCCTGACCGCGACGCTCGTGCGCGAGGACGGCCGCGAGTCGGACGTGTTCTCCCTCATCGGCCCGAAGCGTTTCGACGCCCCGTGGAAGGAGATCGAGGCGCAGGGCTACATCGCGCCCGCCGACTGCGTGGAGGTCCGGGTCAACCTCACCGACTCCGAGCGGCTCGCGTACGCCACCGCCGAGGCGGAGGAGAAGTACCGCTTCTGCGCGACGACCGCGACCAAGCGGAAGGTGACGGAGGCCATCGTCCGGCGCTTCGCCGGGCAGCAGATCCTCGTCATCGGCCAGTACATCGACCAGCTCGACGAGCTGGGCGAGCACCTGGGGGCGCCGGTCATCAAGGGCGAGACGTCCAACGCCCAGCGGGAGAAGCTCTTCGAGTCCTTCCGCCAGGGCGAGATCAGCGTCCTCGTGGTGTCGAAGGTCGCGAACTTCTCCATCGACCTGCCGGAGGCCACCGTCGCGATCCAGGTGTCGGGCACCTTCGGGTCCCGGCAGGAGGAAGCCCAGCGTCTCGGCCGGGTGCTGCGCCCGAAGTCGGACGGCCACCAGGCGCACTTCTACTCGGTGGTCGCGCGCGACACGCTCGACCAGGACTTCGCCGCCCACCGCCAGCGCTTCCTGGCGGAACAGGGCTACGCGTACCGGATCATGGACGCGGACGAGCTGCTGACCGAGAGCTGACACCGGGGCCGGCTCCGGGGCGCTCACCTGCGTCGGACGCCGGCCTCCTCGCCGTACTCGCCGAGCACGACCACGTCGAAGGCGGCGCCCGCGAACACCCTGACGGCGCGCAGGGCGTCACCGAGCCGGTGCCGGTGGCTGCCGGCCACGGGCGTGGCACCGGACGCGCGGCCCGGTGCCGGGGCGGGGGAGATGGTTGCTGCGCTCATGTCTCCATGGTGCGACCGCGGGCCCCCGTCCGGCATCGGTCCTCGGGCCCGACCTTTCCCCCCGCCCGGTCCACCTCCGGACGGACCCCGACCCTCAGGCCAGAGGGCCCCGTCCCCTAAGGGTCGCGGGGCACGGACCGGCAAGGATCGCGGGGCACGGACCGGAATATCCGTTGGCACCTGCGGACCCCGCTCCCCTACACTCTCCGCTCCTGCCCGCCTCCTCACGGAGTGCCGCCTTCCGGACGGAAACCGGTCGGCCACCGCGCGAACCCGCGCCCACCACCCAGCGGCCCCCGGAGGCACCCCCTTGTCCACGCCCGTCCACGACGACCCCCTCGCGCGCGAGCGCGCGCACCTCGCCGCGTCCCGTTCCGCCCTGCGCGCCATGCGGGAGGACGTCGAGTCCCTCGACATCACCGACGTCACCGCGAACTGGGTCAACGCCGCGGTCCTGGAGAACCAGATCGCGGAGCGCGTCAAGGCGCTCGCCGACCTCAGCGGGACCCCGCTGTTCTTCGGGCGGCTCGACTACCTGCACGCTCCGGGTGCGGAGCGGGCCGAGGGCGGGGAGGGGGAGCGCTTCTACGTCGGGCGGCGGCACGTGCACGACGCGGACGGCGACCCGATGGTGATCGACTGGCGGGCACCGGTGTCGCAGCCGTTCTACCGGGCGTCGAAGAAGGACCCGATGGACGTCGCACTGCGCCGCCGCTTCGGCTACACCGGCGGGGACCTGACGGCGTACGAGGACGAGCACCTGTCCGACCCGGCCGAGGAGGCGGTCACCAGCAAGCTGCTCCAGCAGGAGATCGAGCGGCCGCGTGTCGGTCCGATGCGCGACATCGTGGCGACCATCCAGCCCGAACAGGACGAGATCGTGCGCGCCGGGCTGGCCGGTTCGGTCTGTGTGCAGGGCGGCCCCGGCACCGGGAAGACCGCCGTCGGCCTGCACCGGGTGGCCTACCTCCTCTACGCGCACCGCGAGCGCCTCGCCCGCACGGGCACCCTCGTCATCGGGCCGAACCGGTCCTTCCTGCACTACATCGAGCAGGTCCTCCCCGCCCTCGGCGAGCTGACGGTCCGCCAGGCAACCGTCGACGACCTGGTGGCCCACGTCGAGGTGCGCGGTGCGGACGAGGCGGCGACGGCGGTGGTCAAGGGCGACGCGCGGATGGCGGAGGTGCTGCGCAGGGCCCTCTACTCGCACGTCACCCCGCCCACCGAGGGGGTCGTCGTGGTGCGCGGCTCGCGGCGCTGGCGGGTGGCGGCGTACGAGCTGGAGGAGATCGTCCGCGAGCTGCTGGCCCGCGACATCCGCTACGGTGCCGCCCGCGAGGCCCTTCCCCAGCGGATCGCGCACGCCGTGCTGGTGCAGATGGAGCGGGCGGGCGAAGCGCCGGACGACCGGGTGCAGAACGCGGTGGCCCGCAACGCCGCGGTGAAGGCGGCGGTGAAGGCCGTCTGGCCGCAGGTCGAGCCCGCCAAGCTCGTCCTGCGCCTCCTGTCGGACGCGGACTTCCTCGCCGAGCACGCCGAGGGCGTCCTGACCGAGGAGGAGCGGAAGGCGGTGCTGTGGGTGAAACCGGCCCGCTCGGTGAGATCGGCGCCGTGGTCGCCCGCCGACGCCGTGCTGATCGACGAGACCACCGACCTGGTCGAGCGCACCCACTCCCTCGGGCACGTGGTCCTGGACGAGGCGCAGGACCTGTCCCCCATGCAGTACCGCGCGGTGGGCCGGCGCTGCACCACCGGCTCGGCGACCGTCCTCGGCGACCTGGCGCAGGGCACCACGCCGTGGGCGACCCGCAGCTGGGCCGAGGCGCTGGCCCACCTGGGCAAGGAGGAGGCCGTGGTGGAGGAGCTGACGGCCGGTTTCCGTGTGCCGACGGACGTCATCGCGTACGCCTCCCGGCTGCTGCCGCACATCGCGCCGGGGCTGACGCCGGTGGCGTCGATCCGCGAGAACCCGGGCCTCTTCGAGGTCCGTACGGCCCCGGGCGGTACGGCGGACGTGGTGGCGGCCTGCCGCGAGCTGCTGGAGCGCGAGGGCTCGGTCGGTCTGATCGCCGCCGACGCGCGGGTGGCGGAGCTGGCGGCGGCCCTCGGGACGGCGGGGATCGGCTACGTCGGCCCCGGCGAGGAGACCACGCGGACCACCCGCCTGACCCTGGTCCCGGCCTCGCTGGCCAAGGGCCTGGAGTACGACTACGTGGTCCTGGACGAGCCGCGGGCCGTGGTCGACGGCGAGCCGGACGAGCGGACGGGGCTGCGGCGGCTGTACGTGGCGCTGACCCGCGCGGTGTCGGGACTGGTCGTGACGCACGGCACGGGGCTGCCTCCGCAGCTGACGGCGTAACCCCGCCGGAACCGGCACCCCACAGCACCCCGGCCCCCGGCACGACCGGCACCCGGCCCCACGACGCGCGGACGGCCGGAACGCGGACGACGACGCGCGCGGACGACCGACGCACGGGCAGCCGGTACGCAGAGCGGCCGGCCCACGGACGACCGGCACACGGACAACCGGCGCGCGGACGACCGACGCGCAGAGCGACCGGTACGCGGACGACCAGCACCGGCACACGGGCAGCCGGCCCCCGGCACGACCGGCACCCGGCCCCACGGCGCGCGGACGGCCGGTACGCGGACGACGGCCCACGGACGACCGGCGCGTGTTACGCGTGCAGCACCCGGCTTACGCGTCCAGCACCCGGCGCCACTCCGCCACGGACTCCGCCGACACCGGGCCGCCCCACCCGGAGGGCCTCGCCGCGCCGCCGATGTGGAAGCCGTCGATCCCGGCGTCCAGGAGCCCCGGCACGTGCTCCAGCCGCAGGCCTCCGCCGACCAGCAGCCGCTGCTCGTACCCCGGCTCCCCCCGCCGTCGCGCCTCGGCGAGCAGCACGGGCAGGCCGTCGTCCACGCCGCCCGCCGCGCCGGCCGTCAGGTAGGTGTCCAGGCCGGGGAGGTCCGCGAGCTGCTTGCGCAGGGCGTCCCGGTCAACGGCGCGGTCGATCGCGCGGTGGAAGGTCCAAGGGCACCCGTCCAGTGCCCCGGCGACCCGCTCCACCACCGCGAGGTCCACGTCACCGTGCGCGTCGAGGAACCCGAGCACGAACTGCGCGGCCCCGGCCTCCCGCAGCTCCGCGGCGAGCCGCACCAGCCGTTCGACGTCCCCGGCGGCGAACCCGTCCGCGAGCCGCAGCATCACCCGTACGTCGATGTCGACGGCCGCGCGGACCGCGGCGACGGTCGCGGTCGACGGGGTCAGGCCGTCGGCCGCCATGTCGGTGACCAGTTCGAGGCGATCCGCGCCTCCGGCCTGGGCGGCGACCGCGTCCTCGACGTCGAGGGCGATCACCTCCAGGACTGCTCGCTTGCTCATGGGACCCCATTCGTCGGCCTACTACAGGTCTAGTCCAATCCAAGACTACGCCCAGACGGCCGGGCCGGGCTCCCCTTCGTCCCCCGGACGCTCGCCCGCGCCGCCGCTCAGCCGCCGAAGAGGTGCAGCTCCGCCGCGTCCACCCCGGCCGGCTCGTACCCGGCCGCGCCGTGCGCGCCGTCGAGGGGCCGGCCCGCGTACAGCCGTACGAGGGTGGCGGCGTCCCCGATGTACCGGCCCGGACGGGCGGGCGAGCGGCGGGCAGGGGCGGGCCGTGTGCGCCGGGAACGGGCCGTGAACGGCATGGACCGGGCGGGTGCCCCCGGCCCGCTGGGAGAATGAGCGCATGGCCGACCTCGACGCCCTGCGCTCCCGCTGGCTGCACGCCCTCCTCCCGGCCCGCGAGGGCGCCGGCCACCCCGATCCGGCCCCGTACGCCGACGCGTTGCTGCGCCGGTGGTCCGAGCCCCGGCGGCGCTACCACACGCCGGCGCACCTGACCGCGGTCCTCGACCACGTCGACGTACTGGAGGAGTACGCCGACGACCCGGCCGCGGTCCGGCTGGCCGCGTGGTTCCACGACGCGGTCCACCTCCCCGACCGTTCCGGGAACGAGGAGCGCTCGGCCCGCCTGGCCGAGCGCGCCCTGCCCGAGGCGGGCGTCCCGGCGGCGCGGACCGCCGAGGTGGCCCGGCTGGTCCGGCTCACCGTCACCCACGCCCCGGCGGACGACGACCGCGACGGGCAGGTGCTGTGCGACGCCGACCTGGCGGTACTGGCCTCGCCGCCGTCGGCGTACGCCGCGTACACGGCGGCCGTGCGCGAGGAGTACCACTTCGTGCCGGACGACGCCTTCCGCGAGGGGCGGGCCGCGGTGCTGCGTCACCTCCTCGGTCTGCCCCGGCTGTTCCACACCCCCTACGGGCGGCGCGCCTGGGAGGCCGCCGCCCGCCACAACCTCACCGGTGAGCTGGAGACGCTGTCGCCCGGCGGCGACCCGGCCCCGTAGCCTGCCCGGCATGCGGAGCATGGGCGGGGACCAGGTGGAGGAGGCCGTCGCGGGCGCCGTCGCGCTGCTGCGGACGGCGACCGACCGGGACTGGGAGGCGGTGCGGGCCGGACGGCTGGAGTGGAGCTGCCGGTCCACGGCGGAGCACGTCGCGGGCGACCTCATCGCCTACGCGGGCCGGCTCGCCGGACGCGCCACCGAGGCCTGCGTCCCCTCCGGGATCGCCCTGGAGGAGGACACCGGCAACGAGGACGTCCTCCAGGTGATCGAGACGGCCGGCGCCCTGCTCGCCGCCACGCTCCGCACCACCCCGCGCGAGGTCCGCGCCTTCCACCCGTACCCCTTCCGCAGCGCGGACCGCGAGGGGTTCGCCGCGATGGGGATCACGGAGGTGCTCGCGCACACGCACGACATCGCTCAGGGCCTCGGACTGGCCTACGAGCCGCCCGCCGGGCTGTGCGCGGACGTTCTCGCCCGGATCTTCCCGCACATCCGCCCCCACGCCGACCCCTGGCGCACCCTGCTGTGGGCCACCGGCCGCGGCGACCTGCCGGGACGCCCGGCGGTCACCGGGTGGCACTGGTGCAGCAACCTGGTGATCGAGGCCGCACGCCTCACCCTCCAGGGCGTCACGCCCGCCGCCGCCGGCGACCTGGCCGCGGGCGGCGACGGCGGCTTCGTCTGGGTCGACGGCGGCCCCTTCCAGGGCACCCGGGATGCCGCCGGGATGCTGCTGAAGGCGTACGGGGCGGGCGTGCACCGGCCGGAGTGGGGGGTGTTCGCGCTCGTGCGCCGCGCGGACGGCCGCGCGGTCGGCGGCATCGGCTTCCACGGCGCGCCGGACGAGGACGGCCGGGTGGAGATCGGCTACGACCTCGCCGAGGCCGCCCGCGGCCACGGCTACGCCACCGAGGGCCTGCGCGCGCTGTCCGCGTGGGCGCTGGCCCGGGACGAGGTGACGTCCGTGTGCGCGACCACCGAACCGGGCAACACCGCGTCGCAGGCCGTCATCGCCCGCGCCGGTTTCCGCCGGGTCGCGGTCGCCGGAACGGACCCCGGCACCGGACAGCACGCCTACGAACTGCGCGGCTGACCGGCCCCCTTGCGCCGCCGCAGCCCCGCCCGGTGCAGCAGCCGCACCACCTCGCGGCTGCCGACCTCCAGCGCCCCGGCGGACACGGCGTCCGCGTACCGCTGGGCGGGGATGTCGTAGTGGTCGCGTTCGAAGGCGCGGCGCGGCACGCCCAGGGTCTCGGCGAACGCGTGCAGTTCGGCGTAGGAGACGTCGCTGACGAGGTGGGACCACAGCCGGCCGTGGCCGGGCCAGGACGGCGGATCGATGTAGACGGTCACCGGGCCGTCCTCACGCCAGGGGGGTGCCGCCGGCGGCACCCAGCGAGCCGACCGCGGCGACCTTCACGCCCGCCTTGCCGCACACCCAGTGCGGGTCGGGGCCGAGTTCCGGCTCGACGTCCAGCGCGTGCGGGTCGCCGGAGCCGCAGACCGGGCACAGCGGCCAGCGGCCGTACCGCTCCAGCAGGGCGTCCTGCACGTCCTGGGCGACCAGGCCCGGCACGAACTCCGCGCCCTGCGGCCACTGCTCGACCCACCAGCGCCGCTGCACGACGGACTCCTCGACCAGGGACACGACGTCCGGCTCGGCGACCTGGCCCGCCACCAGATCGGCGAGCACGAGGGCGCGCGCGGCGTGCAGCGTCTGCTCCAGGGGGCTGATGGGGTCCATGCCCCCATTGTGCGCACTCTTGACCCGCGGGCCGAACCGAAAATATCTTTCACGAGTGACCGACGAAGTGAAGGAAACTTTCGGCGGCGGGGGCGGCGCCGCGTCCGCCGGCCGCCGCGGCGCGGGAGCCGGCGGCACCCCGCCCGCACCCGGCGCCCTCGCGGCCAAGGTGCGCACGCTGGCGCCGTCGATGACCCGTTCCGTGCAGCGGGTCGCCGAGGCCGTCGCGGGCGACCCCGCCGGCTGCGCGGCCCTCACGGTCACCGGCCTCGCCGAGCTGACCGGCACCAGCGAGGCGACCGTCGTCCGCACGGCCCGGCTGCTCGGCTACCCCGGCTACCGCGATCTGCGTCTCGCGCTCGCCGGGCTCGCCGCCCAGCAGCAGTCCGGCCGCGCGCCCGCCCTCACGACCGACATCGCGGTCGACGACCCGATGGCCGACGTCGTCGCCAAGCTGGCCTACGACGAGCAGCAGACCCTCGCCGACACCGCCGCCGGACTGGACACCGTCCAGCTCGGCGCGGCCGTCACCGCGCTCGCCGCCGCCCGCCGCACCGACGTGTACGGCATCGGCGCCTCCGGGCTGGTCGCGCAGGACCTCACCCAGAAGCTCCTGCGGATAGGGCTCATGGCGCACGCCCCCGGCGACCCGCACCTCGCCGTCACCAACGCGGTGCAGCTGCGCGCCGGGGACGTCGCCCTCGCGATCACCCACTCCGGGTCGACGGGGGACGTCATCGAGCCGCTGCGGGTCGCCTTCGAACGCGGCGCGACGACCGTCGCAGTCACCGGCCGTCCCGACAGCCCCGTCACGCAGTACGCCGACCACGTGCTGACCACGTCCACCTCGCGGGAGAGCGAGCTGCGGCCGGCGGCGATGTCGTCCCGGACCAGTCAGCTGCTGGTCGTGGACTGCCTGTTCGTGGGGGTGGCGCAGCGGACGTACGAGTCGGCCGCGCCGGCGCTGGCCGCCTCGTACGAGGCGTTGGCCCACCGGCACGGGCATCGCGGGAGACCGTAAGGGCCGTCGGCCTCCACCGGCATCCACCGGCATCCGCCGGCGACCGCGGACCGTGGGTGGCCGATCGCGCCCACACGGCTCAGCCGTGTGTCGACACGTCCCGCGCCCCCGGGTAAGAACAGGCACCGAGTTGGAGAAGAGCCGCCCCTCATGACCTCGACCCCCCGCCACCCCGACCTCCGTTCCCAGCTGGAGAAGCTGACCACCGAAGCGTTCCGGCCCGAGCTGGCCGGGATCGACCGGATGCCCACCCTCGACATCGCCCGGGTGATGAACGGCGAGGACACCGCCGTGCCCGCCGCCGTCGCCGAGCGGCTGCCCGAGATCGCCGCCGCGATCAACGCCGTGGCCGCCCGGATGGCGCGCGGCGGACGGCTGGTCTACGCGGGCGCCGGTACGGCCGGCCGGCTCGGCGTGCTGGACGCCTCGGAGTGCCCGCCCACCTTCAACACCGCCCCCGGACAGGTCGTCGGCCTCATCGCCGGCGGCCCGGACGCACTGGTCACCTCGGTCGAGGGCGCCGAGGACTCGGCCGAGCTGGCCCGCGCCGACCTGACCGCCCTCGGCCTCACCGCCGACGACGCGGTGGTCGGCGTCTCCGCGTCCGGCCGCACCCCGTACGCGATCGGCGCCGTGCGGCACGCCCGCGCCCTCGGGGCCCTCACCGTCGGCCTGGCCTGCAACGCGGGCAGCGCCCTGGCCGCCGCGGCCGAGCACGGCATCGAGGTCGTCACCGGGCCCGAGCTGATCACCGGCTCCACCCGGCTGAAGGCCGGTACGGCGCAGAAGCTGGTCCTGAACATGCTGTCGACGATCACGATGATCCGCCTCGGCAAGACGTACGGGAACCTGATGGTGGACGTCCGCGCCTCCAACGAGAAGCTGCGCGCCCGTTCGCGCCGTATCGTCGCGCTGGCCACCGGCGCCGCCGACGACGCGATCGAGCGGGCGCTGACCGCCACCGACGGCGAGGTCAAGCACGCGATCCTGGTCCTGCTGGCCGATGTGGACGGCCCGACGGCCGCCCGCCTTCTGGAGGACTCCGGCGGCCACCTGCGTGCCGCGCTGGCGGCGGCGCGGGGCTGACCGCACGCTCGGGGGGTGCACAAGGACCCCCATGCCACGGCCGCCGCGCTGCTCCCCCTGGTCGGCGGCCCCGCCAACGTCGTCTCCGTCGCCCACTGCATGACCCGCCTCCGCCTGGGCCTGGCCGACCGGTCCCGGGTGGAGGGCGAGGCGCTGCGCGCGCTGCCCGGCGTCCTCGGGGTGGTGGAGGACGGCGACTCGTACCAGGTGGTGCTGGGCCCGGGGGTGGTCGGACGGGTGACCGAGGCCTTCGAGACGCTGCTGGCGGCCGACGGCGACGACGCCCCGGCGAACCCACCCGCGAACACCCCCACCGGCACCGCGAACACCCCCACCGGCACCACACCCACCTCCGCCACCACCGCGAACACCCCCACCGACCTCGCAGGCGAGCCCACCGACCCCGCAGGCGCCCCCGCAGGCGCCCCCGACGGCACCGCGGACGCCCTCGCCCGCCGGGGCGCCGAACTGAGGGCGCGGCAGAAGCGGCGCAACGCGACCCCCCTGAAGACGGCCCTGCGCCGCGTCGCCGACATCTTCGTCCCCCTCGTCCCCGCCCTGATCGGCTGCGGGATCGTCGCGGGCGTCGGCGGCCTGCTGACGAACCTGGGACTGCTCCCCGGCATCACCCCCGCCCTGACCGCCGTCTCCTCCGCCTTCATGGCGCTGATCGCGGTGTTCGTCGGCCACAACACGGCGAAGGAGTTCGGCGGCACACCCGTGCTGGGCGGCGCGGTCGCCGCCGTCGTCGTCTACCCGGGCGTCGCGGAGGTGCCGGCGTTCGGCGCCACGCTCACCCCCGGCCAGGGCGGTGTCCTCGGCGCCCTGGCGGCGGCCCTGCTGGGCACCTGGATCGAGAAACGCTGCCGCGCCCGCCTCCCCGGCACCCTGGACGTCCTGCTCACGCCGACCCTGACGGTCCTGGTCTCCGGCCTGGTCACGCTGTACGTCCTCATGTACGCGGCCGGCGAGGTCGCCACGGCCGTCGGCACGGCCGCGGACCGGCTCCTGTCGAGCACCGGGGTCCTGGCCGGGCTCGTCCTCGGCGGTCTCTTCCTCCCGCTGGTGATGCTGGGCCTCCACCAGGCCCTCATCCCCCTCCACACCACGCTCATCGAACAGCAGGGCCACACCGTCCTGCTCCCGGTCCTGGCCATGGCGGGAGCCGGGCAGGTCGGCGCGGCGGCGGCGGTCTACGTGCGGCTGCGCCACGACACGTCCCTGCGCGCGACGATCAGATCGGCGCTCCCCGCCGGCCTGCTCGGCGTCGGCGAGCCCCTGATCTACGGCGTCTCCCTGCCCCTCGGCCGCCCCTTCGTCACCGCCTGCGTGGGCGGGGCGGCTGGCGGCGCCTTCGCCGGCCTGTTCGCGATGCTCGGCACCGACGTGGGGGCGACGGCGATCGGCCCGTCCGGCTGGGCGCTGTTCCCGCTCCTGGCGGGCGGCGGCGGATGGGCGGTGACGGCGGGGGTGTACGGCGGCGGGCTGCTCACCGGGTACGTGACCGGCTTCGCGGCGACGTACTTCTTCGGTCTGGGCGCGGGCACCGTCCGCGCCGTGTGCGACTCTGGGGAACATGAACCACGCCCAGCTGACCGCCCTGGGCCGCGCCCTGCGTCTCCTCGGTGAGCACGGCGAGGCCCTGACCGCCGACACGCCGGACGCCAAGCTGCACGAGGTCCGCGCCGACCTGAAACGCGCGCTGGACCAGCTGGAGGAGAGCGTCGCGACGAGCGCCCCCAGCACCCGCTGCCCCGAGCATCCGAACGGCCCGGTCGACAAGGCGGCCCCCGACCTGTGCCTGCTGTGCGAGACGCGGCGCCGCGCCGCCCGCCGCGCCGAGTACAACGGCGGCCCGCTGCCCACCCGGCCCGCCGAGCCGGTCCAGTCCCGGTACGGGATGCGCGGCGACCGGCCGCAGCCCCAGCAGCGCTGGCTGCCCGAGCTGTGGAACGGGCAGGCGTGGCAGCTGTGCGGCACCCCGCGCCGCGACCGCCGCGAGGCCGAGCTGTACATCGCCGCCCAGCTGCGCGGCCCGCGCGCGGCCGTGGCGTACCGGCTCGTCCACGAGTTCACGGACTACGAGGTGCTGCGGGTGTGGGGGACGCCGGTGCGGGTGGACGTCGAACCGATGGGCGGCCTGTGACCCCTCCGCCCGGCCGCCCCGGCCGGGTGGGACCGGGTGGTGACGGCCGCCGCCGCTGACCGCGCCGTCGCGCCCGGCTAACCCCGCACGCTCTCGTGGTTGGTCCTGCGCAGCCGGGCCCGCATCAGCTCCTCCGGAGGCGCGACCGCCACCGACGCGGCCGGGCAGTCCCACTCCCGGCCTCCACCGACCGGCCGTAGCCGCACGCAGCCGTCGGCGTGCCCCATGACCTCCCCCACCCTTCCGTCCCGCGCGTCCACGGCGTGCGTGCCGACCACCGGCCGCTCCCCCCGCACCACCGACGCCAGCCGCTCGGCGACGCGGACGTTGCACCGGCCCAGCTCCACCAACGCGAACGGCTCGTCGCTCGCACCGGTGACCGGATCGACACACAGGGACGGCAGCACGATGCCGGCCTCCACGAGGGCCCGACGCAAGGACTCGACGACTTCTTCGGTCGACCGCACCCTTCCTCACCTCCACGCTGAGTTTCCATTTCAGCACCCAGCGTGTCCACCCCGCCTCTAACCTGGCCATACAGGACACCCCAACAACCCTTGCTGTACGACCGGGAGTTCCGTCGCCATGCCTGGACCGAAAGACCTCGACCCTTCATCGTCCCCCCGCGCCCTCCTCGGCGCGGAGCTGCGCCACGCCCGCGAGAAGGCCGGGCTGAGCCAGGAGGAACTGGGCGGGCGCCTGTTCGTCAGCGGCTCGTTCATCGGACAGTTGGAAGCCGGTACGCGCAGGATGCAGCCGGAGTACGCGCGCATGCTGGACGACGTCCTCGGGACGGAGGACTTCTTCCAGCGGAACTGCGCGGCCTCGGCGAGGTCGAAGTACCCGGAGCACTTCGCCGAGGCGGCGGAGGCGGAAGCGCAGGCCACGGCGATCAGGCAGTATGCCCCGCTGCTGATCCCAGGCCTGCTCCAGACTCCCGCGTACGCGCGGGCTGTGTTCCGCGCGTACCGGCCGACGGGGTCGGAAGAGAAGATCGATGAGCTGGTGGCGGCTCGTTTGGAGCGGGCTCACATCCTCGACGATCCAACAGAACCCTTGTTGTGGGTGGTAATCGATGAGGCGGCGTTGCGACGTGTGACAGGCGGGCACAAGGTGATGGCGGAGGCCCTGCGTCACATCATCAACGTCGTTCGACGGAACCGGGCCATCGTGCAGGTTCTGCCGTTCAATGCCGGCGCTCACGCGTCGATGGAGGGTTCCATCAAGTTGATGGACTTCAAGGAAGCCCCTCCGCTCATCTACTTCGAGGGTGTGGGCACCGGTCGGCTGGAGGACGACCCCGCCACCGTCAGGTACCAGCGGCACACCTACGAACTCCTGAGCGCCAACGCCCTCTCTCCACAGAAGTCCCTGGCCCTGATCGAGGCCGTGGCGCAGGATTACGCCCATGAGGAGCATTCCTGAGGCGACTTGGTACAAGTCCAGCTACAGCGGCGGCAGCGGCGGCGACTGCCTCGAAGTCGCCCCCGACGGCACCACCGCCATCCCCGTCCGCGACAGCAAGAATCCGCACGGCCCGGAACTCCTGTTCCGAGCCGACGCCTGGACTGTCTTCGTCGACGATCTCAAGGCGTCCCCGGCCTACAGGTGACCGGGGGAGCCACTCGCTTCCTGGCCAGTGAAGCGAGCGAGCGGCCCGGGAAAAGGGGTGGCCCGGGCACGCCGGTCAACACGCGTTCACGCAGGATGAGCGGGTTACGTGTGGGCGATGGGTGGGACGCACGCTCCCCTCACACCCGCGAGCACCGCCCTACGCCCGGCCGCGCGAGGGGGCCCTCCCCAAAAGCGAGGACACTTCGGCCCGAAGTGTCCTCGCTTTTCGAGACCACCCCCGCCCCCACCCACTCACCCCAAGCCGCCGAGACGGCGGGGCGTGCCGTCACCGGAGCCGGCGCGCCCGCACCACCACCCCCCGATCGCCGCTGAACCCGCCCCGCGTGCCGCCACTCGCCCAGCGCACTCCGAACCACCCACTCACCGCAAGCCGCCGAGACGGCGAGGCGTGCCGTCACCGGAGCCGGCGCGCCCGCACCACCACCCCCCGATCGCCGCTGAACCCGCCCCGCGTGCCGCCACTCGCCCAGCGCACTCCGAACCACCCACCCGCCACAAGCCGCCGAGACGGCGAGGCGTGCAGGTGAGGGGCGAACGCGCCCCGCAACCCCGGGTCGTCACACAGCCGGCGTAAGGGACCGGCGTACCCGAGCCACCACTTTCCCCGGGCCGCCCGCTCGCTTCTCCCTCGTGCTGGAGCGAGCCGGGTCAAGGGTCGGCCGCAGGCCGATCGGCGAAGCCGACGCGAAGCGCCCTTGACGCGGCTCGCGGAGGCACGACACTGGCCGAGAAGCGGGCGGCCCCCACGGTCACCTGGAAACCGGCCGTGCCGTGAGGCCGGCTCTCACTCCCCCGGCTTCAGCAGAGGCAGCGCCCCGAACTCGTACCCCTCCCACAGCCGCCGCGACGCCTCCTGCGGGTCCGGCGCGACGACCGGCTCCGCGTCCAGGACCTGGACCAGCCGCCGTTGCGTGTCGTACGCCGGCCAGCCGGGGTCCGACGTGCGGGCGAACGCCGTCCACGAGGCCCGGATACGGGCGGACAGGGCCAGCGCCTCGGCGGACGGTTCCGCACCGGCGAAGAGCAGCAGGCCCAGGTCCGCCTGGAAGGTGCCGAAGAGCAGGGGGACGTCCAGGGCGTGGCACGCGCCGAGGGCGCCGCCGTCGGCGGGGGCCGGCCAGGTCAGCTCGTAGACGTGGGACCGGCCGCCGCCCGCGAGGTGGGCCTCGGCCAGCCGCAGTGACGGCATGGCGAACAGCCAGTCGGTCTGGACGCGTTCGTACAGGTCGTTCGCGGACGCGTCGGGGAACGCCGCGCGGTAGGCCGCCTCGCCGCCCGGCGCGTACAGGCCGAGCGCCGCGCTCGCGCGCTCTCCGCTGATCCGGCCGAGCTTGCCCGCCATGGCGGTGAACAGGCGGTTCTCGTCCCGGTTGTGGCCGACGACCAGGTCGACGTCCCGGGAGGAGCCGGAGACCAGCGCCTGCCACGGGGTGACCGGCAGGACGTCGCCGTCGACGACCGGGGAGAACGGGGTGACCGTGGGCGCGGCCTGGCCCCACCGGGCCACGTTCCGGGGCATCTTCGGTGCCAGCGCCTGGCCGGCCTCGACCAGTTGGTCCGGGGCGACGGCGCAGAGGTCGGCGACCGTGGGCCGCAGGCCGATCTCGTCGGCGAGGGCGGCGCCGATGTCCCGGGCGAGCGCGTCGGAGAAGAAGGTGCCCGGCACGCTCTGCGCGATGGCCCGCCGGAAGAGGCCGGCCGCGCGGGGCATGGCCATCAGGGAGGCGACGGACCCGGCGCCCGCCGACTCGCCGAAGACGGTCACCTGGTCCGGGTCGCCGCCGAACGCCGCGATGTTGTCCCGCACCCACTCCAGCGCGGCCACCTGGTCGAGCAGGCCCCGGTTGGCGGGGGCGCCCTCGATGTGGGCGAAACCCTCCATGCCGAGCCGGTAGTTGAGGGTGACGACGACGAGGTCGCCGTCGGCGGCGATGCGGCGGGCGTCGTAGCCGGGGCTGCCGGAGTGGCCGAGTTTGTAGGCGCCGCCGTAGATCCAGACCATGACCGGGCGGCGGGCGGCCGGGTCCGGGGCGGGGGTCCAGACGTTGACCGTCAGCCAGTCGTCCCCCTCGGGGAGGGCGCCGGCCGGGCCCGCGAGGCCCGTGTCCTGCGGGGGCGGCGGCCCGAAGGCGTACGCGTCGCGTACGCCCTCCCAGGGCCGGGCGGGACGCGGGGCGGCGAACCGGGCCTCGCCCACGGGGGCTTCGGCGAACGGGATGCCCCGGAAGACGGCCAGGCCGTCCGCGGTCCGTCCGCGCACCGCACCGGAGACGGTGCGCACCACGGGGTCGGTCGCGCTCATCGCTCACTCCTCACTGGTTTACCGCAGGCTGTACGCCAGTTGGTGATCTCCGGACCCTACGCCGTGGTGCGCGCCGCGCTCAGCTGAGGGTCTTCATCGACGCGGCCTCGTACGGGGCGAGGGCGTCGAAGCGGCCGGAGAGGACCTTCGCGGCCCACTCGGGGTCCTGGAGCAGCGCGCGGCCGACGGCCACGAGGTCGAACTCGTCGCGCTCCATGCGGTCGAGGAGGTTGTCGAGGCTGCCGACCGGCGAGCCCTTGCCCAGGAAGGACTTGGTGAAGTCGCCGTCGAGACCGACCGAACCGACCGTGATGGCGGTCCTGCCGGTCAGCTTCCTGGTCCAGCCGGCGAGGTTGAGGTCCGAGCCGTCGAACTCCGGGCGCCAGTAGCGGCGCGTGGAGGCGTGGAAGGCGTCGACGCCGGCCGAGGCGAGCGGGGTGAGGACGGCCTCCAGTTCCTCCGGCGTCCCGGCGAGGCGGGCGTCGTAGGCCTCCTGCTTCCACTGCGAGTACCGGAAGATCACGGGGAAGCCGGCCGAGACCCTCTCCCGTACGGCGGCGACGATCTCGGCGGCGAACCTGGTGCGGGAGACGGGGTCGCCCCCGTAGGCGTCGGTGCGGCGGTTGGTGCCCGCCCACAGGAACTGGTCGACGAGGTAGCCGTGGGCGCCGTGGATCTCCACGCCGTCGAAGCCGATGCGCTCGGCTGCGGCGGCGGCCTCGGCGAAGGCGCCGACGACGTCGTCCAGGTCGCGCCGGGTCATCGCCCTGCCGGTGGCCTCGTCCGCGCCGATGCGCAGGCCGGAGGGGCCGACGGCGGGGGCGTCGGCGAAGGGCGGCTCGCCCTGCCTGCGGACCATGCCGATGTGCCAGAGCTGCGGCACGATCGTGCCGCCCGCCGCGTGCACCGCCGCGGCGACCTTCGCCCACCCGGCGAGCTGCTCCTCGCCGTGGAAGCGGGGCACGCGGTCGCTCTGCCCGGCGGACTCGTGGCCGACGTAGGTGCCCTCGGTGACGATCAGGCCGACTCCGGCGGCGGCGCGCCGGGAGTAGTACGCGGCCACGTCGTCGCCGGGGACGCCGCCCGGGGAGAACATCCGGGTCATCGGGGCCATGGCGATGCGGTTGGGCACGGTCAGGCCGTTGATGGTGGCCGGGCGGTCGAGGATCCGGGCGGCGCGGGTGGCGGCCTCGGCGGAGGTGGCGGTCACGTGGGGGCTCCCTGGGAGGTACCGGTCGGTATGTGCATACGCATGCAGCTCTGCCGGGGACAACGGGGCCGCCCGTGCCGCCCATTCCGGCCGCCCGCCCTTCGTGGTCCGGATCACACCCGGGGGGCGTCGCCGCACCGCGGTCCGGCCGCGGGAAAAGCCCGAGGGCGGCACCCCCTGTCGGGGAGTGCCGCCCTCGGTCCGTGGGACGGTTGATCGACCAGGTCGATCAGAAGTCCATGTCACCGCCCGGCATGCCGCCGGGGGCGCCGCCCGGGGCGGCCTTCTCCGGCTTGTCGGCGATGACGGCCTCGGTGGTGAGGAACAGCGCGGCGATGGAGGCGGCGTTCTGCAGGGCGGAACGGGTCACCTTCGCCGGGTCGATGATGCCTTCGGCGATCATGTCGACGTACTCACCGGTCGCGGCGTTCAGGCCGTGGCCGACGGTCAGGTTGCGGACCTTCTCCACGATGACGCCGCCCTCGAGACCGCCGTTGACGGCGATCTGCTTCAGCGGGGCCTCCAGGGCGAGCTTCACGGCGTTGGCGCCGGTCGCCTCGTCACCCGTCAGCTCCAGCTTCTCGAAGACCTGGGAGGCCTGGAGCAGGGCCACGCCGCCACCGGCGACGATGCCCTCCTCGACGGCCGCCTTCGCGTTGCGGACGGCGTCCTCGATGCGGTGCTTGCGCTCCTTGAGCTCGACCTCGGTGGCGGCACCGGCCTTGATGACGGCCACGCCGCCGGCCAGCTTCGCCAGGCGCTCCTGGAGCTTCTCGCGGTCGTAGTCCGAGTCGCTGTTCTCGATCTCGGCGCGGATCTGGTTGACGCGGCCGTTGACCTGGTCGGTCGAGCCGGCGCCGTCGACGATGGTGGTCTCGTCCTTGGTGATGACGACCTTGCGGGCGCGGCCCAGGAGGTCCAGGGTCGCGTTCTCCAGCTTGAGGCCGACCTCCTCGGAGATGACCTCGCCGCCCGTGAGGATGGCGATGTCGCCGAGCATGGCCTTGCGGCGGTCGCCGAAGCCCGGGGCCTTGACGGCGACGGACTTGAAGGTGCCGCGGATCTTGTTGACGACCAGGGTCGACAGGGCCTCGCCCTCGACGTCCTCGGCGATGATCAGCAGCGGCTTGCCCGACTGCATGACCTTCTCCAGGAGCGGCAGCAGGTCCTTGACGTTGCCGATCTTGGAGTTGGCGATCAGGATGTACGGGTCGTCGAGCGACGCCTCCATACGCTCCATGTCGGTGGCGAAGTACGCCGAGATGTAGCCCTTGTCGAAGCGCATACCCTCGGTGAGTTCCAGCTCCAGACCGAAGGTCTGGGACTCCTCGACGGTGATGACGCCTTCCTTGCCGACCTTGTCCATGGCCTCGGCGATCAGCTCGCCGATCTGGGTGTCGGCGGCGGAGATGGAGGCCGTGGAGGCGATCTGCTCCTTGGTCTCGACGTCCTTCGCCTGCTCCAGCAGGGCGGCGGAGACGGCCTCGACGGCCTTCTCGATGCCGCGCTTCAGGGCCATCGGGTTGGCACCGGCCGCGACGTTGCGCAGGCCTTCCCTGACCAGGGCCTGGGCGAGAACGGTCGCGGTGGTCGTACCGTCACCGGCGACGTCGTCCGTCTTCTTGGCGACTTCCTTGACCAGCTCGGCGCCGATCTTCTCGTACGGGTCCTCGAGCTCGATCTCCTTGGCGATGGAGACACCATCGTTGGTGATCGTGGGGGCGCCCCACTTCTTCTCGAGGACGACGTTGCGGCCCTTGGGGCCGAGCGTCACCTTGACGGCGTCCGCGAGCTGGTTCATGCCGCGCTCGAGGCCGCGCCGTGCCTCCTCGTCGAACGCGATGATCTTGGCCATGTGAAGTGGTCCCTCCAGGACTGGGGGTGATTCCTTCGGACCGCGCCCGCGCCCGCGACGGACGGCTCGCCGGCCGTGTGGTTCCTTCCCCACCCGGCCTGCGGGCCTCACCGACCCGGTCCTTCGTTGTCACTCTCACCTTCAGAGTGCTAACGCCAATGATTAGCACTCGCCCCTGTCGAGTGCAAGCGCCTTCCGGGGATCGGCCCGGCCGCCCGGCCGCCCGCACCACCCGGCGCGGCCCCGTGCGGGCCCCCGCGGGCAGGCCGAAGGGCCCGCACCTCCGGGGAGGTGCGGGCCCTTCGGAGAAGAACCGTTCGCTTGCGGTGGCCGAACGTCTCAGGCGCTGAGGCGAACCATGTCGGCCTGCGGGCCCTTCTGACCCTGCGAGATCTCGAACTCGACCCGCTGGCCTTCTTCGAGGGTGCGGTAGCCGTCCATCTGAATCGCGCTGTAGTGGACGAAAACATCCGCACCACCGTCGACCGCGATGAAGCCGTACCCCTTCTCCGCGTTGAACCACTTGACGGTGCCCTGAGCCATGCCTAACTCCCCTATTACTGGCCCTTGCACAGATCCGCACTTCGCGGACCCGGGTCAGACCTCGCCCCCCACGACCGGGGGCGTGCGCCGGAACGCGTCGACCGCGGCTGAATGTATCTGTCCAACTGCCGTCTGCAACAGGTCAGTCGGACGAGAAATCTGGACGCACCCGGCCCGGAATGTGGCGAGAATTCGCCTGAATTCGGGTCAAGTCGGGGCAGACAAAGGGCTCAAAAGCCGCGAAATACGCCCGCATTTTGGCTGCATCTTGTCGGGCGTACCGGGGGAATGCGGGATTCTCGATCTTTCGATCGGCGGCGCTTTCCCCAACTCTACCGCGCTCAATCCCATGGAATTGCCCCCTCCGTTTCTCTTGCGGAGGGGGCGGTCCGATGAACGCGGCGTCACTGCGACGACCGAAGGCAATCGCGGGGCGGGTCAGCCGCCGGCGACCGCCGGGATGATGGAGACGCCCGCGCCGTCCGGGGTGGCGGTCTCCAGGCCCTGCTCGAAGCGCACGTCGTCGTCGTTGACGTAGACGTTGACGAAGCGGCGCAGCTTGCCCTGGTCGTCCAGGACGCGGGCGGCGATGCCGGTGTGGTTCTTCTCCAGGTCGGCGATGACCTCGCCGAGGTTCGCACCGTCGGCGGCGACCTCGGCCCTGCCGCCGGTGTAGGTGCGCAGGATGGTGGGGATGCGGACGGTCACGCTCATGCGAGGCCAGCCTCTCGGAAGGAGTCCAGGTTCGGGCGGATGGTGGCGGTGAGGCCGGTGCCGGCCACCGCGTCGAGGGTCTTCAGACCGTCGCCGGTGTTGAGGACGACGGTGGTGAGGGACGGGTCCAGGACGCCGTTCTCGATCAGCTTCCTCGTGACGCCTACCGTCACGCCGCCCGCCGTCTCCGCGAAGATGCCCTCGGTGCGGGCGAGCAGCTTGATGGCGTCGACGACCTGCTCGTCCGTCACGTCCTCCACCGCGCCGCCGGTGCGGCGCGCGATGTCGAGGACGTAGGGGCCGTCGGCCGGGTTGCCGATGGCCAGCGACTTGGCGATGGTGTCCGGCTTCTGCGGGCGTACGACGTCGTGGCCGGCCTTGTAGGCGGTGGACACCGGCGAGCAGCCCTCGGCCTGGGCACCGAAGATCTTGTACGGCCTGTCCTCGACCAGCCCGAGCCTGATCAGCTCCTGCAGACCCTTGTCGATCTTCGTGAGCTGGGAGCCGGACGCGATCGGGACGACGATCTGGTCGGGCAGCCGCCAGCCGAGCTGCTCGCAGATCTCGTACGCCAGCGTCTTGGAGCCCTCGGCGTAGTACGGCCGCAGGTTGACGTTGACGAAGCCCCAGCCCTCGCCGGCCGGGTCGCCGATCAGCTCGGAGCAGAAGCGGTTCACGTCGTCGTAGTTGCCCTCGATGCCGACGAGCTCTCCGCCGTAGACGGCGGCCATGACGACCTTGCCCTGCTCCAGGTCGTGCGGGATGAACACGCAGGAGCGGAAGCCCGCGCGGGCGGCGGCGGCGCCGACGGCCCCCGCGAGGTTGCCGGTGGAGGAGCAGGAGAGGGTGGTGAAGCCGAAGGCGCGGGCGGCCTCGATGGCCTGGGCGACGACGCGGTCCTTGAAGGAGTGCGTCGGGTTGCCGGAGTCGTCCTTGACGTACAGACCGCCGGTGACGCCCAGCTCGCGGGCCAGGTTGTCGGCCTTGACCAGCTGGGTCCAGCCGGGGTTGATGTTCGGCTTGGTCGCCACGTCGGCGGGGACGGGCAGCAGCGGGGCGTAGCGCCAGATGTTCGCGGGGCCCGCCTCGATGCGCTTCCGCAGCTCCTCGGTGTCGTAGTCCGAGAAGTCGTAGGCGATCTCCAGCGGGCCGAAACACTCCTCGCAGGCGAAGACCGGGCCGAGCGGCACGCGGTGACCGCACTCGCGGCAGGAGAGCGCCGCGGCGGGGCCCAGGTCGACGGAGCCGGCGGGGGTGGTGGTGCTTTCGGCAGTCTGCACAGCCATGTGAGGCGAGGCCCTTTCTCCTCATCTTCCTCACGACGCATCTCGCCGTGAGACGGATTTGGCACCTTCCCTAGTCGGGAGCCTCGCCACGTCCGCGTGACGGGAACCGACTGGAGGGTTGCCGGGGCTTCAACGGGCCGTATCCCTCTGCCCCTCTGGATGAGCGGTATTCGATTGTTGTGCGGGGCGCGTGGCGACCCCCGGCATGCGGTGGTGCTGCGCGTTGTTCAAGACTGTAACCGAAGGCCAGGACGGTTGAGACAGTCGTCCGTACCGCGAGATGGATCACAGAGGAGCCACCGACCGTGCTGGAAGAAGTCGAGCGCTGGCTGGGCGCACGGTCCTGGTCCGTGACGGACCGGCCGCTCCAGCGGCTCCTGACCGCCAAGCGCGCCACCGGGCAGACGGTGAGCGTGGTGCTCCCCGCCCTGGACGAGGAGGCGACGGTCGGCGACATCGTCACGGTGATCCGCCGGGACCTGATGGGCCCGGACCCGCTCGTCGACGAGGTGGTGGTGGTCGACTCCGGGTCGCGCGACCGCACGGGGGCGGTGGCCGCGGCGGCGGGCGCCCGGGTCGTGCACCGCGACGCGATACTCCCCCGCGTCCCGCCCGTCCCCGGCAAGGGTGAGGTGCTGTGGCGCTCGCTGCTGGTCACCGGCGGCGACATCGTCTGCTTCGTCGACGCCGATCTGCGCGAGTTCTCCGCCGACTTCGTCGCCGGGATCGTGGGCCCGCTGCTCACCGACCCGGACGTGCACCTCGTCAAGGCCATGTACGACCGCCCGCTCGGCGCCGCTCCCGGGCAGGGCGGCCGGGTCACGGAGCTGATGGCCCGCCCGCTGCTGAACATGCACTGGCCGCGGCTGGCCGGCTTCGTCCAGCCGCTCGGCGGCGAGTACGCGGCCCGCCGCTCCCTGCTGGAACGGCTCCCCTTCCCCGTCGGCTACGGCGTCGAGCTGGGCCTGCTGGTCGACGCCCTGCACCTGGTGGGCCTGGACGCCCTGGCGCAGGTCGACGTCGGCGTCCGCAGGCACCGGCACCAGGACGGCCAGGCCCTGGGCCGGATGTCCGCCGCGATCTACCGCACCGCCCAGCTCCGGCTGGCCCGCGGCCACCTGGTCCGGCCGTCCCTCACCCAGTTCGAGCGGGGCGCCGCCGGCTTCGAGCCGCGCACGTACTCCGTGGACACCGAGGAACGGCCTCCCATGACGGAGATCGCGGAGTACGCGGCCCGCAGGGTGGCGTGACCCTCCGGGCCGGGCGGGCGCGTCCGCCCGGGACACCGTGTGACCAAATCGGCGCCGGGGTGACGCCCGGGCACGTTTGAGGTTCTGGGGGCCGGGCTAGGTTGAGGCGTATGGCTTCAAGCTTCGGTGCTGCTCAGGTGCTGGTCGCCTCCAATCGGGGGCCCGTCTCGTACGAGGTGCGTGAGGACGGTTCGCTGCACGCGAAACGCGGTGGTGGCGGGCTGGTCTCCGGACTGTCGGCCATCGGGCCGGACGCGGGGGCGCTGTGGGTGTGCTCCGCGCTGAGCGACGGCGACCGCGAGGCGGTACGGCGCGGGGCCGGCGAGGACGGCGTGCGGATGCTGGACGTGCCGGCCGACGTGCACGCCGACGCGTACAACGGGATCGCCAACTCCGTGCTGTGGTTCGTGCACCACATGCTCTACCAGACCCCCCTGGAGCCGGTCTTCGACGCGGAGTTCCGGCGGCAGTGGGCCTCCTACGAGGCGTACAACCGGGCCTTCGCCGAGGCGCTGGCCGAGGAGGCCGCCGAGGGTGCGGTCGCGATCGTGCAGGACTACCACCTGACGCTGGTCCCGGGGATGCTCCGCGAACTCCGTCCCGACCTGCGCATCGGGCACTTCTCGCACACGCCGTGGGCGCCGGTCGACTACTTCCGGATGCTGCCGGACGACATCGCCGGGCAGGTGCTGCGCGGCATGCTCGGCGCCGACCGGCTCGGGTTCCTCACCCGGCGCTGGGCCGACGCCTTCACCGCGTGCTGCGACGCGCTGGTGGGCGGGACGGGCGGCACGGAGATCGGCGTGCACGGGCTCGGCGCGGACGCGGACTTCCTGCGCAAGCGGTCCCACGAGGCCGACGTGGACGAGCGGATGGCCGCGCTGCGGGCGGAGATCGGTGAGGGACGCCGGACGATCGTGCGGGTGGACCGTACCGAGCTGTCCAAGAACATCGTGCGGGGGCTGCTGGCCTACCGGCAGCTGCTCACCGACCGGCCCGAGTGGCGCGAGCGGGTCGTGCACGTGGCGTTCGCCTACCCGTCGCGGCAGGACCTCGCCGTGTACCGGGACTACACCGCCGAGGTGCAGCGGGTGGCCGAGTCGATCAACGACGAGTTCGGGACGGCGGGGTGGACGCCGGTCGTGCTGCACGTGAAGGACGACTTCGCACGGTCGCTGGCCGCGTACCGGCTGGCCGACGTGGCCCTCGTCAATCCCATCCGGGACGGTATGAACCTGGTCGCGAAGGAGGTGCCGGTCGTCTCCGACGAGGGGTGCGTGCTGGTGCTGTCGCGGGAGGCGGGGGCGTACGAGGAGCTGGGCGAGGACGCGGTGGCGGTGAACCCGTACGACGTGTCGGGGACGGCCCGGGCGCTGCACGAGGCGCTGTCGGTCGGCGCCGGGGAACGGGCGGAGCGGTCGAAGCGACTGGCCGCGGCGGGGACGGCGCTGCCTCCGGCACGGTGGTTCCTGGAACAGCTGGACGCGTTGAGGCGCTGACCGCCGGGTGTCCCCGGCCGGGGCAGGGGCCGGTGGGGGCGGGGCACACGGGGCGACGGCGCGGGGCGGGCGCGGGCGGCGACGCCGCCGGGCACGCGGGCCCGGCGGCGCAGAGCAGCACACGGCCCGGCGGCGCAGGGCGGGCCGGCGACGCAAGGCGGGCACGCGGGCCGGCGACGCAGAGCAGCACACGGCCCGGCGGCGCAGGGCGGGCCGGCGACGCAAGGCGAGCACGCGGGCCGGCGACGCAAGGCAGCACACGGCCCGGCGGCGCAGGGCGGGCCGGCGACGCAAGGCGAGCACGCGGGCCGGCGGCGCAGGGCGGGCCGGCGACGCAAGGCGAGCACGCGGGCCCGGCGGCGCGGTGATCCGTGCCGCACGTGACGGTCGCCGGGGGCCCGAGGGCTGCGAGGCCGGGGCCAGGGGGTGGGTGATTGCTCACGCCCGGAGGAGCGGCGCGGGGGAGGAAGCCGGGGCCCGCCCGCTCGGTCGGTGTGCCGTGGGGTGCGTGAGCCAGGCGTGCGCCGCGCCCCGGCGGGATAGGTTCGCGGTATGGGCAGCCACCAGGACTCCATCAGTGACGACTCCCCGGACCACCTGCCGGCCCCCGCGACGGCGGTCGGGCGCGAAGGGCTCGACGCCCTCCTCGCCGACCCCGGCCGCGCGGTGGTCGCGCTCGACTTCGACGGCACGCTCGCCCCGATCGTCGCCGACCCCGACCGGGCCCGCGCCCACCCGGACGCCGTGCCGGCGCTCGCGGCCCTCGCCCCGAAGGTCGCCTCCGTCGCGGTGATCACCGGCCGTCCGGCCGGGGTCGCGGTCCACCACGGCGGCTTCGCGGACGTCCCGGGCCTGGAACACCTCGTCGTCCTCGGCCACTACGGCGCCGAGCGCTGGGACGCCGTCACCGGCACCCTCAGCACACCTCCGCCGCACCCCGGCGTCGCCGCCGTCCGCGCCGAGCTGCCGGGGCTGCTGGAGCGGTCCGGGGCAGAGCAGGGCACCTGGATCGAGGAGAAGGGGCACGCGGTCGCCGTCCACACCCGCCGCGCCCCCGACCCGCAGGCCGCCTTCGACATGCTGCGCGCCCCCCTCGCCGACCTGGCCGCCCGCCACGGCCTGATCGTCGAGCCGGGCCGCATGGTCCTGGAACTGCGCCCGCCCGGCATGGACAAGGGCGCCGCGCTGCGGGCACACGCCCGGGACGTCGGCGCCGCGTCCGTCGTCTACGCCGGCGACGACCTCGGGGACCTGCCCGCCTTCGCGGCCGTGGACACCCTCCGGACGGAAGGCACGGCGGGCCTGCTGGTCTGCAGCGGCAGTGACGAGGTCCCCGACCTCAGGAAGCGGGCGGACGTGGTGGTCGACGGTCCGGCGGGGGTGGTGCGACTGCTGCGCGCCCTGGCCGCCCGGCTCACCTGACCGCCCGCCGCCCGGCGCGGGCGGGCCGGGAGAGGGGGACGGGGGCCGGCGCCGCGTTCCGGTCCGCCCGCTTCGGGAGGGGCCCTACCGCTCCGCGCGGCGGGCCTCCCGTACCCGGCGCAGACGGTTGACCGTGACCGGGTCGGCGGCCAGGGCGCGGGGGTCGTCCAGCAGGGCGTTGAGGAGCTGGTAGTAGCGGACGGGGGCCAGGCCCAGTTCCTCGCGGATCGCGCGTTCCTTCGCGCCGGGGCCGGGGAAACCGCGGCGCTCCAGCGCGAGGATGTTCCGCTCCCTCTGTCCCAGGTCCATGTACGGCACCGTAACGCCCGCCGCCGACAGCGGCCGCTACTCCGCGCTGCCCGCCCGCATCGCCGTCACCTGAATCCGGCCGAGCACCTCCGAGGGGCTGCCGCCGGAGGCGACGGCCTGGCCGATGAGCTTCTTGACGTCCGCGCTGACCGCGGCCCAGGAGGTCTTGCCGACCGGGTAGAGCTCGGAGAGCAGCAGTTCGTCCAGGAACGGCCGGAGGTCCTTGTCCTCCTCCGCGGTGCTCATGACCTGGGAGGCGGAGGTGGTCACCGGGAGCAGGTCGTACCGGCGGGAGAAGTCGAGGACGTTCTCGTCGCTGTAGACGAAGTCGAGGAAGTCGCCGATCTCCTCCTGGTGGCCGTTCTCCTTGAAGGCGGTCATCCAGTCGGTGACGCCGAGCGTGTTCCGGCTCTCCCCGTCGATGCCCGGGGTCGTCACCATGCCGTACTTCACGCCCTGGTCGGACGCCATCTTCATCAGCGAGGGGTGCCCGTTGAGCATGCCGACGTCACCGGCGGCGAAGGCGGCGAAGGCGTCGGCGCGGTCGAGCTCGCCGGGGGCGACGGGGCCGGTGAGGCCCTTGCCGACGAGTTCGTCCCGGAGCCAGGTGAAGGTGGTGACGTTCTGCGGCGAGTCCACGGAGTAGGTGCCGAGGTCGTCGGTGTAGCCGCCTCCGCCGCTGAGCATCCACTGCATGGTCTCGGCCTGCGCCTCCTCGGAGCCCAGCGGCAGCGCGTACGGGTACTTCACGCCCTCCTCCTTGAGCGCCTCGGCGGCGTCCGCGAGGTCGTCCCAGCTCTCGGGCGGCGTGACGCCGGCCTCCTTGAAAAGGGTCTTGTTGTAGAAGAGCACCCGCGTGGAGGCCGCGAAGGGCAGGCCGTACTGGGCACCGCCGACCTGGCCCGCGCCGGCGAGCTGCGAGACGAAGTCGGCCTGGACCGGGATGGAGAGCACGTCGTCGGCCCGGTAGAGCAGGCCCTGGTCCGCGTAGTCGGAGTAGGCGCCGATCTGCGCCATGTCGGGCGCCCGGCCGGCGTCGACCATCTCGCGGACCTCGCGGTCGACGTCGTTCCAGGAGTGGACGGTGACGTCCACGGTCACGTCGGGGTGCTTGGCCTCGTAGGCCCTGGCCAGGTCGTCCCAGTACTCCTGGGAGCCGTTGGCCTCGCTGTCGCCGTAGTCGGCGGCGACCAGCCGCAGGGTCACCCCGTCGGAGTCGCCGGTGAGCCCGCAGCCGCCGAGGACCACCGTCATGCCCAGTGCGGACGCCACCGCGATCGTTCCTGTTCTACGCCGCTGCACCCTGACTCCCCAACCCTGCCGACGATTCGCCGTTCACACGTGTGCGTGTTCGCCGTGTGTTCGCTTGTCCGTTTAACGGATTAAGGTCTACACCAAGGCAGTGGACTAGACCTCTCCCGGGTCCACGGGCCACACTGTGCCCGTGAGACATGTCATCGCCCTCGATGTGGGCGGCACCGGGATGAAGGCCGCCCTCGCCGGGCCGGGGGGCGAGCTGCTCCACCGGGCCCGCCGGCCCACCGGCCGCGACCGCGGGCCCGAGGCGGTCGTCGCGGGCATCCTGGACTTCGCCGCCGAGCTGCGCGCCCACGGCGCCGACCGGTTCGGCGAGCCCGCCGCCGCGGTGGGGGTCGCCGTCCCCGGCATCATCGACGAGGAGCACGGCACCGCCGTCTACGCGGCCAACCTCGGCTGGCGCGACGTGCCCCTGCGGGCGCTGCTCGGCGACCGGCTCGGCGGCATCCCGGTCGCCCTCGGCCACGACGTGCGCACCGGCGGGCTCGCCGAGGGGCGGATCGGGGCCGGGCAGGGCGCCGACCGGTTCCTGTTCGTGCCGCTGGGCACCGGCATCGCGGGGGCCATCGGCATCGACGGCCGGGTGGAGTCGGGCGCCCACGGCTTCGCGGGCGAGATCGGCCACATCGTCGTACGTCCCGGCACCGCCCCGTGCCCGTGCGGGCAGCGCGGCTGCCTGGAGCGGTTCGCGTCCGCGTCGGCGGTCGGCCGGGCGTGGGCCGGGGCGAGCGGCGACCCGGCCGCGGACGCCGCCGGCTGCGCCCGGGCCGTCGAGTCGGGGGACGCCCGGGCACAGGCCGTGTGGCAGGACGCCGTGGACGCCCTCGCCGACGGGCTGGTCACCGCGCTCACTCTGCTGGACCCGCGCGTCCTGATCATCGGTGGCGGCCTCGCCGAGGCGGGGGAAACCTTGTTCACACCGCTGCGGCACGCCGTCCGCCGGCGCGTCACCTTCCAGCGGCTGCCCGAGATCGTCCCCGCGGTGCTGGGGGACACCGCCGGCTGCCTGGGTGCCGGGCTCATGGCCTGGGACCTGCTCGGCACCCGCCCGTCCACCCGGACGGCCCCCACGCCCCCCACCGCGACTCCCCCGGAGGTAACCACCTGATGGCTCCAAGCAAGGTTCTCGCCGGTGCCCGGGTGGTACTGCCCACCGGGACCGTGGACGACGGCCGCGTGATCGTCGACGGCACGCGGATCGCCGCCACGGCGCCCCCGCGGGCCGACGTCCTCGACGTGTCGGGCCACTGGGTGGTCCCCGGCTTCGTCGACCTCCACAACCACGGCGGCGGCGGCGCCTCCTTCGCCGGCGGCACCGCCGAGGAGATCCTCCGGGGCGTCGCCACCCACCGCCGGCACGGCACCACGACGCTGGTCGCCTCCGCCGTCACCGGCGACCTGGACTTCCTGGCCCGGCACGCCGGGGTGCTCGCCGAACTGGCCCAGCAGGGCGACATCGCCGGCATCCACTTCGAGGGGCCGTTCATCTCCCCGTGCCGCAAGGGCGCGCACGACGAGCAGCTGCTGCGCGACCCCGACCCGGCGGAGGTCCGCAAGCTGATCGACGCCGCGCACGGGCACGCGAGGATGATGACGCTGGCCACCGAGCTGCCGGGCGGCCTGGACTCCGTACGGCTCCTCGCGGAGCACGGCGTGATCGCGGCGGTCGGGCACACGGACGCGACGTACGAGCAGACGCTCCAGGCCGTCGACGCGGGCGCCACCGTCGCCACGCACCTGTTCAACGCGATGCCACCGCTCGGCCACCGCGCCCCCGGCCCGATCGCCGCGCTGCTGGAGGACGAGCGGGTCACCGTCGAGCTGATCAACGACGGCACCCACCTGCACCCGGCCGCGCTCCGGCTGGCCTTCCACAACGCGGGCGCGTCCCGGGTCGCCTTCATCACCGACGCGATGGACGCGGCCGGCTTCGGCGACGGCCGCTATCTGCTCGGCCCGATGGAGGTCGAGGTCTCGGACGGCGTGGCCCGGCTGGTGGAGGGCGGTTCGATCGCGGGCTCCACGCTCACCCTGGACCGCGCCTTCAAGCGGGCGGTGACGGTGGACGGGCTGCCCGTCGAGGACGTGGTCCGGGCGATCTCCGCCAATCCGGCGCGGCTGCTCGGCCTGGACGGCCGGATCGGCTCCCTGGAGCCCGGCAAGGACGCCGACCTGGTGGTCCTGGACGCCGCGTTCGACCTGGTGGGCGTGATGCGCCGGGGCGCCTGGGTGGTCGATCCCCAACTGGGCTGATCCGCCCCCGACTCCGGCCCGGTCCGGCCCTCGGTGACCGGCCCCGGGGCTGGGCCCGCCGCCGTCCTTTTGGCATGATCGTGTCCCCGGAGCACTTCGCCGGGGACGCACGGCAGCCGCAGACGATCGGGGGAGGTCGGCCCAGGTGATCCTCACCGTCACGCTGAACACCGCTCTCGACATCACGTACCGCGTCCAGGGTCTGCGGCCGCACGCCTCCCACCGGGTCACCGCCGTGACGGAGCGCCCCGGCGGCAAGGGGCTGAACGTGGCCCGGGTGCTGGCGGCCCTCGGCCACGACGTGACCGTCACCGGCTTCGCGGGCGGCGGCACCGGAGACGTCGTGCGCGCGGGGCTCGCCGGCGTGCACGGGGTGAGGGACGCGCTCGTGCCGGTCGTGGGGGCGACCCGGCGCACCGTCGCCGTCGTCGACGAGCGCTCCGGCGACACCACCCAGCTCAACGAGCCCGGTCCGGCCGTCGCACCCGCCGAGTGGCGCGCCTTCCAGGAGGCGTACGAGCGCCTGGTCGCCGGTGCCCGCGCCGTCGCCCTGTGCGGCAGCCTGCCCCCGGGCGTCCCGGTGGGTGCGTACGCCGGGCTGATACGCACCGCGCGCGCCGCGGGGGTGCCGGTGCTGCTGGACACCAGCGGGGAGCCGCTGCGCCGGGGGGTCGCCGCCCGCCCGGACCTGATCAAGCCGAACGCCGACGAACTGGCCGAGCTGACCGGCTCGCACGAGCCGCTGCGGGCCACTCAGGCCGCCCGGCGGCGCGGGGCCCGCTCCGTGGTCGCTTCACTGGGCGCCGGGGGGCTGCTCGCGCTGACTCCGGAGGGCCGCTGGCGTGCCGCTCCGCCCGCCCCCGTGCACGGCAATCCGGCCGGCGCGGGCGACTCGGCGGTCGCGGGCCTGCTCTCCGGCCTGGTCGAGCGCCTGCCCTGGCCGGACCGCCTGTCCCGCGCGGCCGCCCTGTCCGCGGCGACGGTGCGGGCACCGGTGGCGGGCGAGTTCGACCGGGGGGTCTACGAGGAGCTGCTCGGACGGGTGGCGGTCACCGGCGAGACCGACGCGGCCTGAGGGGTGCCCTGCCGGTGGCCGGGGCCCACGTGCGAGCCGACGGCCACGAGGCGCCCTCGCCGCCACGAGCCGGCCACGGTCCCCTCCCGCGGTCGGCTCCCGACGACCACGAGACTCCCGAGGTCGGCTCTCGACGACCACGAGACTCCCGAGGTCGGCTCTCGACGACCACGAGACTCCCGAGGTCGGCTCGACGACCGCAGTCATCCCGCGATCGGCTCGGCGGTTACTCCTGCAGCCACATCTGGTCGAGGTTCACGTTGCACTGGTTGCCCTCGTTGCACGCGAGCTCGATCGTGTTCGTGCCCTCGTTCAGGTTCACGTTGGCCCAGGTGCTCTGCCAGCCCCGCTCCCAGTCCCCCTCGGGCGACTTGGCGAAGTTCTCCATGTTGAGCGGGCGGGCGTCGGCCTTGCCGTTGACCACCATCGTCGCGTTGGCGTCCACACCGGGAATGCCGTACCGCACGTACAGCCGGTAGGAGCCGGCCTTCTCGATGCCGTCGACGGTCCAGGTGACCGTCGCGCCGACCTGGTTGAAGCCCGCCACGTAGACGCCGCCGTCGGACTGCGCGCCCTCGATCTCCGACGCCGTGTTCACACCGGGCGACAGCCGCAGCGCCTTCGCGTCGATCGACGGGAGTTCCGTCGCGTCCTCGGCGCCGTCGCTCGCCGACGGACTCGGGTCGGTGGTCTCGGACTGGGTGGGGGCCGTGCCGCCGCCCGCCGCGTCACCGCCCTTGTCGTCCTCCGAGCCGCTGCTCGTCATGGCCACGGCGATACCGACGACCACCGCGGCGACGACCGCGACCGCGCCGATCAGCAGGCCCTTGGTGTTCGGGCCCCGGCGTCCGCCGCCCCCGCCGCGCGCCGACTGCTGCGGGGCGGTGGGGGCACCGCCGCCGGGGAAGGTCTCCGGCGCGGCGTAGTGCGCGTTCGGCCGGCCCGGGGCGCCCTGCGGCTGGCCGTAGGCCCCCTGGTGCTGCGGGGCGGCCTGGCCGTAGGCGGCGGTCTGGGCGGCGTGGCCCTGCGGAGCCCCGTACTGCCGTGTGCCGACGGGACGCACCCGGTTGACGGAGTTCGGGTAGCCGTAGCCACCGGACGGCGGCTGGGCCCCCTTGGCCTGCCCGTCGGCGTAGAGGTAGCCGAAGGGGTCGTCGTCCTCGGGCGTGCTCGCGCCGTTGTTGCCGGGCGTCATCCCTTGGTCTCCTAACCAGATGCGGTGCGTGTGCGGTATGGGTCGTGAGAGGGCGAGCCTACCCGCTCCCATTGACCCGAACGGGTGACTCAGACCGCATCAGCGCTCCGACCTGGTGATCATCCGGCTCGGCGGTGCTGTTTGGGACGAGATCGTTTCTCGACGTACATCCGTTCGTCAGCTGACTTCAGCACCTCGTCCGCCGTCATCCCGCAGTGCGCCCATCCGATGCCGAAGCTGGCCCCCACGCGCACGGCCCGTCCCTCGGCCCGGATCGGCTGGATGATCTCGTTGCGCAGCCGTACGGCGAGGTCCTCGGCGTCGGCCCGGCCGAGCCCGTTGGCGAGGATCACGAACTCGTCGCCGCCGAGCCGGGCCACCGTGTCCCCGTCGCGAACGCCGCCGCTGAGCCGGCGGGCCACCTCGATGAGCACGGCGTCACCGGCGTTGTGCCCGAACCGGTCGTTGATCGACTTGAAGCCGTCCAGGTCGCAGAAGAGGACCGCGAGCCCCTTGGTGCCGTCGTCCCGGCCGTCCGCGGGGGCGACGGCGTGCTCGTGGTGGTCGTAGGCGCCGTAGGGCTCGGCCGGCGCGCCGAAGTCGAAAGTGTGTCCGCCGGAGTCGGTCACGGCGGGCCGGCCGTACGCAGCGTCCATGGCGTCGGCCACGGCCGCGTGCGAGGACTGCGGGCGCCGGCACAGCCGGGCGGCCAGGCGGGAGCGCAGCTCGGCCGAGTTCGGCAGGCCGGTGAGGGAGTCGTGGGAGGCGCGGTGGGCGAGCTGGAGCTCGCGGCGCTTGCGCTCCTCTATGTCCTCGACGTGGGTCAGCAGGAAACGCGGCCCGTCGGCGGCGTCGGCGACGACGCTGTTGCGCAGGGAGACCCAGAGGTAGGTGCCGTCGCGGCGGCCCAGGCGCAGTTCGGCCCGGCCGCCCTCGGCGGAGGTGCGCAGCAGGGTGCCGAGGTCCTCGGGGTGGACGAGGTCGGAGAAGGCGTAGCGGCGCATCGCGGAGGCGGGGCGTCCCAGCAGGCGGCAGAGGGCGTCGTTGGTCCTGAGGATGCGGCCGTGCTGGTCGCCCCCCATCTCGGCGATGGCCATGCCGGAGGGGGCGTACTCGAAGGCCTGCCGGAAGCTTTCCTCGCTGGCCCTGAGCGCCTGCTGGTCACGCTCCAGGCGGACCAGGGCGCGCTGCATGTTGGAGCGGAGCCGGGCGTTGCTGATCGCGATGGCGGCCTGGAAGGCGTACATCTGCAAAGCCTCGCGGCCCCAGGCGCCGGGACGGCGGCCGTTGCGGGGCCGGTCCACGGACAGGACGCCGATCAGCTCGCCGCTGTTGCCGCCGCCCTGCGGGCCGGGCGCGTACATGGGGGCGAAGAGCCGGTCCGAGGGGTGCCACTCGTCCTCGAAGCGGGGCGCGGGCCCGTCGGTGTACCACTGCGGGACGTCGTCGTCGTCGAGGACCCAGCCCTCGGTGTGGGGTATGAAGATCAGGTCGCCCCACTGCTCGCCCATGTTCAGGCGCCGGTCCCAGGACTCGCGGGAGCCCGCCCGGCCGGTGATGAGCGCCTCGGCGGCCTGGTTGCCGGAGAAGGCGGCGACGACGAGGTCACCGTCGGGACGGACCAGGTTGACGCACGCCAGCTCGTACCCGAGGGCCTGGACGACGCCGTCGGCGACGGCCTGCAGGGTGTCCGCCAGGCTGCGGGCCTTGTTCATGTCGGCCATGGCCTGGTGCAGTTGCCGCAGGGACGCAAGGCGGACGTAGGGCTCCGACTCGGTCTCCATGCTCGCCCTCCCCCCGAGACCTCGCAGCGAATCAAGGGTTCCCTTCGGCGCCTTCACTGATGGTGCCCTTGCAGGTTCCCCGCCACTGAATCACAGCGCGCTCCCCACTCGGTACACAGGGTCAACAATTACCGCCCCTTGTGACTCAAGTCACAGCTAAAGATGAACAATTGAGTGGAGTTTCTGCGTTTTCCCCATGCGTTTACTGAACGCAAAATTTGTATGTATGCGCGCGTCTCCTTCTGTGGTCCTAGGTCCCGTTTCGGACCGGGGCCCGATGCCGCGCCGCCGGCCCGGAGATTAGCGTGACGGGGTGCCGAACACTTCCCCCCTCGTCTCTCCCTCGCCCCCCGCGGCTCCCGCGGCTCCCGCGGCTCCCGCGGCTGTCTCGTCCGTCTCGTCTCCCGCGTCTGTCTCGTCGCCGTCGCCGGCCGCCGGGCATGCTGAAGGGGTGAGCAACGACGAGTTCCGTGCCGCCATGGCCCGGCTGGCCTCGGGCGTGGTCCTGGTGACCGCGCAGGAGCCGCCGCTCGACCCCGACGACCCGCAGGCACCGCTCGGCGAGGACGTCGGGATGACGGCCACCGCCTTCATGTCGGTGTCCCTGGACCCGCCGCTGGTTCTGGTCAGCCTGCGCGAGGGCTCCCGCATGGACGACCTGCTCGACGAACAGCCCCTGTGGGCGGTCTCCGTCCTCTCCGAGGAGCAGCGCCACATCGCCGGCCGCTTCGCCATGAAGGGCCGCGTCAGCGACCGGCTCCTCTTCGCGGACCTCCCCCGCCTGCGGGGCGAGGCGACCGGATCGCCCCTGGTGGACGGGGCTCTGGCCACCTTGGAGTGCCGTACCGAGCAGCGGGTGCGGGCGGGGGACCACACCCTGGTGATCGGCCGCGTACTGACCGCCTCGCTGCCGAGTGCGGACGGGGGCCCGCTGGCGTACTTCAAGGGGCGGTACCGGCAGCTGGGGTGAGCCGTCATCGGCTCGCCCGCTCCCACGGCGCCCGCCCAGGGTGCCGCGCATGACGATCCCGCCCGCCCTCCGCCTCGGAGAGATCACCCCGGCGAATCTCGACGCCGCCCTCGGCATACGCGTGCGGCCCGAGCAGGAGTTCGCCGTCAGCCCGGTGGTGAAGTCCCTCGCGGAGGCCTACGTCCACTCCGGCGCCGCCTGGCCGCAGCTGATCGTGGACGGCGACCGTCCCGTCGGCTTCCTCATGGCCTTCCTCGACATCGACTGGTACGAGCACGGCAGCGTCCTGCGGTCCGGGCTGTGGCGGCTGAACATCGCGGCCGGGGAGCAGGGCCGGGGCTACGGCCGCTTCGCCGTGGAGTCGGTGGCCGCGGCGGCGAGGAGTGCTACGTGACGTGGCACACCGGCCCGGACGGCCCCGAGGGCTTCTGCCAGGGCCTGGGGTTCCGGCCCAACGGGGAGACCGGCGGAGGGCAGACGGTGGGGGTGCTGGCGCTGGGCCGGTAGCCGGCGCGGGCACCCGTCCGACTGCGGCCTCCGAGGGCGGGTCGTGCCCTGTGCCGGTGACGGCCTGACGGATCGTGCCCTGTGCCGGTGACGGCCTGACGGATCGTGCCCTGTGCCGGTGACGGCCTCCGGGGTCCGGTCCGGTTCCGGCCTGTTGGGTCCGGACCGGTCCGGTCGGTGGTCAGTCCCAGCTCTTCGGGGAGCGGCCCTGCTTGGTCTGGGAGCGCTGCTTCTTCTCCCGCAGCCGGCGTTCGTTGATGCCGCGCGGGATGCGGGTCGGTCTGCGGGGCTTGGGCGGGGGTGCGGTGGCCTCGGCGAGGAGGGCGGCGAGGCGTACGGCGGCGGTCTCGCGGTTGCGCCACTGGGAGCGGTGCTCGGAGGCCCGGACCGTGACGACGCCGTCGGTCAGCCGCCCGGCCAGCCGCTCCAGCGCCCGCCGCTTCCACACCTCGGGCAGCGCCTCGGTCCTCGCCAGGTCGAACCGCAGCTCCACCGCTGTGTCCGTGGTGTTCACGTGCTGCCCGCCGGGCCCCGAGGAGCGCGAGAAACGCCAGACCAGCTCGGCCTCGGGCAGGGAGACGGAGCCGCGGATGACATGGGGACCGGACATGCCGTCCATGTTCCCGTCCCCGCGCGTCCCACGTCACCCGAATATCCTCGGTCCCGGACTCGGTAAAGAAAGTAAAGCGAGCTGGAACCTTGCGGCCCCCTCTCGTCGTTCATGGGGGTAGCTGTAGCTTTCTTGCCGTACGTATACGAGGGAAGGGACTCCCGAACAATGGCTGTAAGCCTGTCCAAGGGTGGCAACGTCTCGCTCACCAAGGAGGCTCCGGGCCTGACCGAAGTCACCGTGGGCCTCGGCTGGGACGTCCGCACCACCACCGGCACCGACTTCGACCTCGACGCCTCCGCGATCGCGGTCAACACGCAGGGCAAGGTCTACTCCGACGCCCACTTCGTCTTCTTCAACAACAAGCAGACGCCGGACAACACGATCGTGCACACCGGTGACAACCGCACCGGTGAGGGCGCCGGCGACGACGAGGCGATCAACGTCAACCTGGCCGGTCTGCCGGCCGACATCGAGAAGATCGTCTTCCCGGTCTCGATCTACGACGCCGAGAACCGTTCGCAGAACTTCGGTCAGGTGCGCAACGCCTACATCCGCATCCTCAACCAGGCCGGCGGCGCCGAGATCGCCCGCTACGACCTGTCCGAGGACGCGGCCACCGAGACCGCGATGGTCTTCGGCGAGCTGTACCGCAACGGCGCCGAGTGGAAGTTCCGCGCCGTCGGCCAGGGCTACGCCTCCGGCCTGGTGGGCATCGCCCAGGACTTCGGCGTGAACGTCTGACGTTCACCCGCCCGTTCGTTCCGTACGAAGGCCTCCCGGTCGTGCGCCCGGGGGGTCTTCGGCGCGTCATGGCAGCAGGCGCCGCTCCTTCGCCACCGCCACCGCGCCGCGCGGGTGTCGACGCCCGGTTGTCGTAGACGCGGCGCAGACGGGTCTTCACCGTGGCCTCGCTGATGAACGGGGCGCGGGCGATCTCCCGGTTGCCGAGGCCGGTGGCGAGCTGGGCGAGGACGTCGCGTTCGCGGTCGGCGAGGGAGGGTCGGGGGCTGCGCATGTTCGCCATGACCCTGCTGGCGACCGGCCCGGACGGCGCCGTGCACCCCCGGGAAGATCCCCACAGCCGCTCCCAACGGGCGTTTCACGTGAAACGCCTCATAGGATCACGACGTGCGCACCGCCCGTCTGCTCGTAGCCGCCGCCACCGCCACCGTCCTCACGGCGTGTAGTGGCGGCGGCTCGGTCGACGGCGCCCCCGGCGGCTCGGGCGTGCGCGATCCCTACTTCCCGAAGGCGGGCAACGGCGGCTATGACATCGGCCACTACGACCTGACCCTGGCCTTCGACCCCGACGCCGGGCACCTCGACGGCACCGCGACGATCACCGCCCGCGCCAGCCGGGACCTGTCGGTCTTCAACCTCGACCTCAAGGGCCTGGAGGTCGAGAAGGTCACCGTCGAGGGCCGGGACGCCCGCTTCAACCGGGCAGGGCAGGAGCTGACCGTCCGCCCGGCTCGCGAACTGGGCGACGGGGAGACGTTCCGCACGACCGTCCGCTACTCCGGCGAGCCCGTGACGGTGACCGACCCCGACGGCTCCGAGGAGGGCTGGCTGCCCACCGAGGACGGCGCCGTCGGACTCGGCCAGCCGACGGGTTCGATGGCCTGGTTCCCGGGCAGCCACCACCCGTCCGACAAGGCCACGTACGACCTCCGGGTGACCGTGCCGAAGGGGCTCGGGGCCGTGTCCAACGGCGAGCTGGCGGACGAGACGACCCGCGACGGCCGGACGACGTTCACCTGGCACACCGCCGAGCCGATGTCGAGCCACGTCGTCACGGTCGCGGTCGGCGACTGGGAGACCGACCGCTCCACCACCGGCGACGGCCTGCCGGTGTACACGGCCGTCGATCCGCAGCAGGCCGAGGCGAGCCGCGCGGTCCTGAAGCGCATTCCCGAGGTCATGGAGTGGGCCCAGGAGAACTTCGGCCCGTACCCCTTCTCCTCCACCGGGGCGATCGTCGACCGCGTGGAGGACGCCGGCTACGCGCTGGAGACCCAGAACCGCCCCTACTTCCCCGGCGCCCCCGACACCGTCCTGCTCGTCCACGAACTCGCCCACCAGTGGTACGGGAACTCCGTCAGCCCGAAGACCTGGCGGGACATGTGGCTCAACGAGGGTTTCGCCACGTACGCCGAGTGGCTGTGGGAGGAGGACGAGGGCGGCGACACCGCGCAGGAGACCTTCGAGGCGCTCTACGACGGGACCTACTACCCCGACGAGGACGCGAACGCCTCCATCTGGGCCTTCCCGCCCGCGGACCCGCCCGGCGCCGAGGACATCTCCGCGAGCCCCGTCTACCAGCGCGGCGCGATGGTCCTGCACAAGATCCGCCGGACGGTCGGCGACGACGCCTTCCTGGCCCTCCTGCGGGGTTGGGCCGGCGCCCACCGGCACGGCAACGCGGACACCGGGGACTTCACGGCGTACGTGGAGAAGTCGGCGCCGGACGAGGACTTCACGCAGATCTGGGAGGACTGGCTGTACGGGGACGGCCGGCCGGAGAACTCCTGAGGAGGTCCGGGGCGAGCGGGAAGGCAGGGGGTGGTCATGATCTGGGCGGGCCCCCGACCTCCGACGCCCTGGGTGGCGGGCCGGCCCTCGGCGGCGTGTCCGGCCCCGCCGCCATGACACCATCACCTGCGTGCTCGACATCGGCTACGCCCTCTCCACCCGCTTCCCCGACCCGCCGCAGACGGACTACCGCCGGGCGGACGTGCGCGCCCTGCGGCACGACCTGTTCTGCGGGGACGTGTACCTCGCCGACACCAAGGCGGACCGGGAGTTCTCCACAGCCTGGGGATGGGTGCCGGTGCTCGACTTCGCCTGGGCGCTGTGCGACATCGTGGAGCGCGTCGACCGTGACCCGGCGGGGTCCCGGGCCGCCCGGCCGCAGCGGGCGGAGCTGGACTTCACCGAGTCCACCGACCGCCTGCTCTTCGAGCGCCGTTTCGGCTGGGTCGACATCGAGGCGGAGTGGCTGCCGGCGACCGAGCCCCCGCTCTCCTTCTCCCACGCCGAACTGCGCCGAGAGGCCCGCGACTTCCTGCACGACCTGCTCGCCGACCTCACCGACCTGCACGACGACCTGGCGGACAACCCGGCGATCTGGACACTTCAGGCACGCTTCCCGCGCGTCTCCTGACACCGATCAGGGAGCGAACCACCCGACCCCGGCCCCGATCCCGTCCACACCGCCCGCCCACGCGCCGAACGGCCGACCCCGCCCCGCGCCACCGACCGGGGTCAGCCCCACCCACCAGGCCCCGCACCACCAACCACGGCCCACCCCACCCCGTACGGCCCACCCCCCGTGCCACACCGCCCCGCCCCCGCGCCGCACACCGCTCCACCACGCACCCCACCGCCGCCCTACCCCTCCGCCAGCACCCGCACCCCCAGCTCCGCCGCCAGTACCGGTGCCAGGTCCAGGAGCTGGGCGGGGCTGATCACCGCCCCCGACAGCCGGTCCACGCCCCGGGACAGCTCCAGCGGTGCCGCGCCGCGCAGGTCGACGTCCGTGAGGGCCGCCGCGCTGAAGTCCGCCCCCTTCAGGGCGCAGTCCACGAACTCGACCCGCTCCAGGCGGGCGCCCCCGAAGTCCGGCTCGACCAGGACGCAGCTCTCGAAGACGACGTCCTTGAGCCGGGACCGGCGCAGATTCACGTAGTCGATCTTGCCGCCGCGGATCAGGACCCGCTCCAGCACGGCACCGTGCAACTGGGTGCCGCCCAGCCGGGCGCCGACCAGCTCGACGTCGCGCAGGGTCGCCTCGGCGAGCCGCGTACCGACCCCCCGGACGCCGGTGAGGACCGAGTCGAGCACCCGGGCCCGGGGCAGCGACGTCTCGTCCAGCACGCACCCGGTCAGCGCGCAGTCCATGAAGCGGGCGCCCGCCCCGTCCTGCCCGGCGAGGTCCGCCTCCCGGAACTCCAGCCCGTCGTAGTCCCCGTCCGCCTCCAGCCCACCGCCGTCGTACGGCTCCAGCGGCGGCAGCCGCACCTCCGGGCGGCGTGCCGCCCGCACCTTCGCCGTACCGCCGCCGCCCCCGCCGCCCACCGCTCTCCTCACCATGCCCCCATGCTGCACCCCACCACTGACAACCCCCAGGGAGCCGCCTTCACCAGCGCGTTGACGGCGGTGTCCCCCGCCCTCGGCGGGCGGGAGCTTGACCTCAAGCATGGCCGGGGTCGTTGGGTGGGGCCCTCAGCCCGCTCGGCCTTGGGGCCCCCATGTCGCGCCATCCGTCTGCCCGCCTTCGGCCCGGCCGACGAGAACCTCGCCCCCGAAGAGGCCGAGGACCCGCGGCCGGGCCCGGGCGCAGGGGATCGGCCCGGTGATGCTGGAGAGGGCCGGCGGCGCCGACCCCCTGCGCACCCTCGAACTGTGTGCTCTCACCGAGGCCGCCGAGGGCCGGCTCACCCCGGCCGTGCACCGCTTCCCGCTCGCCGGGGCCGCCGCCGCGCACGGCGCGCTGGAGACCCGGCGAACGATCGGGAAGGTGGTCCTGGAGCCCTGACCGAGCGGTGGCGGGTGACGGCCCGTCCAACGGGATGCGGTACATCCCGATTCATGGTCTTCTGGCCAGATGAGTGGCACCCGGACAAGTGAGCCGGCCGCGCCCACGGATGCCGATCCCCGCCGCTGGTGGGGGCTGGTGGTGATCGCCCTGGCCCAGTTGATGGTCGTCCTGGACGCGACCATCGTGAACATCGCCCTGCCGTCGGCCCAGCGCGACCTCGGCATGTCCGACGGCAACCGGCAGTGGGTGATCACCGCCTACACCCTCGCCTTCGGCGGCCTGCTGCTGCTCGGCGGCCGGGTGGCGGACCTGGTGGGACGCAAACGCACCTTCGTCATCGGGCTGATCGGCTTCGCCGCCGCCTCCGCGATCGGCGGCGCCGCCGACGCCCCGGTGATGCTCTTCGGCGCCCGCGCCCTGCAGGGCGTGTTCGCCGCCCTCCTCGCGCCGTCCGCGCTGTCCCTGCTGACGACGACCTTCACCGACCCGAAGGAACGCGGGAAGGCCTTCGGCATCTACGGCGCGCTGGCCGGCAGCGGCGCCGCCGTCGGATTCATCGTCGGCGGTGTGCTCACGGAGTACCTGAACTGGCGCTGGTGCCTCTACGTCAACGTCCCCATCGCCGTCGCCGCCGTGATCGGTGCCCTCGTGCTGCTGCACGACCGGCCCGGCCACACCGGCGCCCGCCTCGACGTGCCGGGCGTGCTCCTCGGCTGCGGCGGACTCGTCTCCCTCGTCTACGGCTTCAGCGAGGCGCAGCCCCGCGGCTGGACCGACCCGCTGGTGGTGGCGCTGTTCGCCGCGGGCGTCGTCCTCCTGGCGGTCTTCGTGTGGTGGCAGACCCGGTCCCCGAGTCCGCTGCTGCCGCTGCACATCGTCCGCGACCGCAACCGGGCCGGCTGCTTCCTGACGATGATGCTGGCCGTCATCGGCATGTTCGGGCTGTTCCTGTTCATGACGTACTACCTCCAGGAGATCCTCGGCTACTCCCCCGTGAGGACCGGCCTGGCCTTCCTGCCGATGACCGCCGCGATCGTCATCGGTTCCACCCAGATCTCGGCCCGGCTGCTGCGCCACGTGGGCCCGCGCATGCTGATGGCCCCCGGCATGCTCCTCGCCTCCGGCGGCATGGTGATCCTCACCCAGCTCACCGTGGACTCCCGGTACGCCACCGCGATCCTGCCCGCCCTGCTGCTGATGGGCCTCGGCATGGGCCTGACCTTCATGCCGGTCTTCTCCACCGCCACCGCCGGGGTCGCCCCACGGGACTCCGGCGTGACCTCGGCGACGGTCAACACCTCGCAGCAGGTGGGCGGCTCGATCGGCACGGCGCTGCTGAACACGATCGCGACCAGTACCAGCGCGTCCTACATCGGCTCCCGCCTCACCGACCCGTCCGGGCGGGAGGCGGTCGTGCGGGAGGGCATCGTCCACGGCTACACGGTCGCCATCTGGCTGGCCGCCGGCATCATGCTGCTGGCGGGCCTGGTCGCGGGCCTGATGGTGACCGCCAAGGCCCCGAAGCACGGCGCCCCGGCGGACCGTCCGGTACCGGAACCGGTGGCCTAGCCAGGGGAAGGGCCCCGCGGCGTCCGCGTCCGCGGGGCGTTTCGCCCGGGTCAGTCGCGGCCCGCCACGCGGTCCGCGATCCGCGCCAGCCGGGACGATGCGGCGCTGGAGGACGTGCGTTCGCGCCGGTCGGCCTCGCGGTAGACGGCGTACATGCCCTGGACGCCGAGCCGGCGCAGCGGCTCCGGTTCCCAGCGGCGCACCCGGTGGTTCACCCACGGGAGTTCCGTGAGGTCGGTACGGCCGCCCTGTCCCGAGTCCCGCTGGACCAGGTCGCGCAGGGTACGGACGGCGAGGTTGGCGGTGGCGACGCCAGAGCCGACGTAGCCGCCCGCCCAGCCGAGGCCGGTGGAGCGGTCCAGGGTGACGGTCGCGCACCAGTCGCGGGGCACGCCCAGGACACCCGACCAGGCGTGCTCGATCCGCAGCCCGGCCAGGGAGGGGAAGAAGCGGACGAGGATTCCGCGCAGCGCCTCGACCGTCGCCCCCCGCGTCGTGCCGTCGTTGTCGGTGCGGGAGCCGAAGCGGTACGGCACTCCGCGCCCGCCCAGCGCGATCCGGCCGTCGGCGGTGCGCTGGGCGTACAGGTAGGCGTGCGCCAGGTCGCATGTGAACGGTTCGCGCCCCCTGTTGTGGCCGTTTCCGCCGAATGGCCGCCATGCCGTGCGGCACCGCCCGTCCGGCAACAGCCTGAGGCCATGCCCTCAGCACGAGCGATATCCACCGCTGCCCTCCTGTCCACGGCCACCCTGCTCGCCTGCTCCCTGGCGTCCTGCGCACCGGCGGCGCAGGACGGCAGCCGACGCGGTGACGGCGGCGCGGCGACCGAGGGCCGGGGTGAGGCCCGGTTCCGGGAGCAGACCCTGCACTGGAGGGACTGCCCGGCCCCCTCGCCCCTCCAGGGCGGCGGCGAGGTCCCCGCCCCCCTCCCGGACGGCACCCGGTGGCAGTGCGCCACCCTGCGGGCGCCGTTGGACTGGGAGAAGCCCTCCGGGGAGTCGATGGGCGTCGCACTGATCCGGGCCCGCTCCAGCGGCGGCGCCGAGGACCGCATCGGTTCGCTGCTCTTCAACTTCGGCGGCCCCGGCGGCTCCGGAGTCACCGGCCTGCCCGGCCTCGCCCCCGGCTACGAGAATCTCCGCTCCCGGTACGACCTGGTGAGCTTCGACCCGCGTGGCGTCGGCGACAGCCGGGGCGTGCGCTGCCTGGACGCCGGCGCCGCCGAGGCGGCCGAGACCGAGATCGACGACATCCCCGACGACGGCGGCGACGAGTCCGAAGCGCTGGCCGGCTTCCACCGGCTGACGGCGGCCGCGTGCCGGAAGAACTCCGGCGATGTCCTCCCCCACGTCGGCACCGCCGGGGCCGCCCGGGACATGGACCTGATGCGTCATGTCCTCGGCGACGAGAAGCTCCACTACTTCGGCGTCTCGTACGGCACCGAACTCGGCGGCGTGTACGCCCACCTGTTCCCGGACAACGTCGGCCGGGCCGTGCTGGACGGCGTCGTCGACCCCACCCGCGACGCGATGGAGGAAGCCCTCGGACAGGCCGCGGGGTTCCAGCTCGCCTACGAGCACTTCGCCGCCTGGTGTGCCGAGCAGCGCTGCACGCTCGGCGGCAGCACCGAGGAGATCGTGGAGGCCGCCGTCGCCCTGGAGGCCGCCCTGGACGAGGCACCGCTGCGCGTCTCGGACGGCGGCGAACTCGACGGTGACGAGCTGATCGACGCCATCAGCGGTTCGCTCTACAGCCGGCGCCTGTGGCCCGCGCTCCTGGTGGGTCTGGAGGCGCTGACCAGGGGCGACGGCGACGTACTGCTGGACCTGGCCGAGACCCTCGGACAGCACGGCGCCGACGGGGACCCGGACGACGGCACCGACGGCACCGACGGCACCGACGAGAACGCGAGCAACGGGAGCAACGGGAGCAACCAGAACGACGCCTTCCGGGCCATCACCTGCGCCGACTCCAGCAGCCGCTACACCGTGGCCGAGGTGGAGGAGAAGCTGCCCGAGTTCGTCGAGGCGTCCCCCCTGTTCGGCCCGGCCCTGGCGTGGAGCACCCTCGCGTGCGCCGGCTGGCCGGTCCCCGGAGAGGCCGAGCGCCCCGACGTGAGCGCACCCGGCGCCGCGCCGGTCCTGCTCATCGGCAGCACCGGCGACCCCGCCACCCCCTACCAGGGCGCCGCCCGCATGGCCGAACGCCTCGGCCGGGGCGTCGGCTTCGCGCTCACCTACCGAGGCGAGGGACACGGCGCCTTCGACAGCGGCAACGCGTGCGTACGGGACGCCGTCCACACGTACCTGCTCGACGGGAGGCTCCCGGAGCGCGGCGCGGTGTGCGAGGCGGAACAGGTCTCGGGAGGGAAGTAGGAACCGGGGAGCACGGAGGCCCCGCCGCCCACGGGCGGCGGGGCCTCCGGCCCGGTGTTCCTGCGAGCCCCCTGTCGGATTCGAACCGACGACCTACGCATTACAAGTGCGTTGCTCTGGCCATCTGAGCTAAGGAGGCGTCGCGCGGCGGCGCGCGCGGAGGCGGCTCCACTGTACACAGAGCCGGTGAACGATGTGACGCGAGAATTTCGACGAAGTTCACAGGCCCACAGGTACTGACAGAGCAGGTGAACGCCAGGTACCGTCCTGAGCCAGTCCACCCGTGTGGACTACACCACACCACCTTCCTACAACGGATCGTCCGGCACGTTCCTGCCGGTAGAAGGGGGCCCATCACCATGGCCACTGTTACGTTCGACAAGGCGACCCGTGTCTACCCGGGTTCCACGAAGCCCGCCGTCGACGGTCTCGACATCGACATCGCGGACGGCGAGTTCCTCGTCCTGGTCGGCCCGTCCGGTTGTGGCAAGTCCACCTCGCTCCGCATGCTCGCGGGGCTCGAGGACGTGAACGGCGGCGCCATCCGCATCGGCGACCGCGACGTCACGCACCTGCCGCCGAAGGACCGGGACATCGCCATGGTGTTCCAGAACTACGCGCTGTACCCGCACATGTCGGTCGCCGACAACATGGGCTTCGCACTCAAGATCGCCGGCGTCAACAAGGCGGAGATCCGGCAGAAGGTCGAGGAGGCCGCGAAGATCCTCGACCTGAGCGAGTACCTGGACCGCAAGCCGAAGGCCCTCTCCGGCGGTCAGCGCCAGCGTGTGGCGATGGGCCGCGCGATCGTGCGTGAGCCGCAGGTGTTCCTCATGGACGAGCCGCTGTCCAACCTGGACGCCAAGCTCCGCGTCTCCACCCGTACGCAGATCGCCTCCCTCCAGCGCCGTCTCGGCATCACCACCGTCTACGTCACCCACGACCAGGTCGAGGCCATGACGATGGGCGACCGGGTGGCGGTCCTCAAGGACGGTCTGCTCCAGCAGGTCGACAGCCCGCGCAACATGTACGACAAGCCCGCGAACCTCTTCGTCGCCGGCTTCATCGGTTCCCCGGCCATGAACCTGATCGAGGTCCCGATCACCGACGGCGGCGTGAAGTTCGGCAACAGCGTGGTGCCGGTCAACCGGGACGCCCTGAAGGCCGCCGCCGACAAGGGCGACCGCACGGTCACCGTCGGCGTCCGCCCCGAGCACTTCGACGTGGTCGAGCTGAACGGCGGGGTCTCCGCGTCCCTGTCGAAGGACGCCGGCGACGCTCCGGCGGGCATGGCCGTCTCCGTGAACGTCGTGGAGGAGACCGGCGCCGACGGTTACATCTACGGCTCGGTCGAGGTCGACGGCGAGAGCAAGGACCTCGTGGTCCGCGTCAGCAGCCGCGCGGTGCCGGAGAAGGGTTCCACCGTCCACGTCGTGCCGCGGCCGGGCGAGAGCCACGTCTTCTCCTCCTCCACGGGCGAGCGCCTCACCGACTGACGTCTCCCGGCCGGCTCCTTCCCGACGGCCCTCGCGCCCTGAGGGCCCGGCCCTCGTGTCCCGACGGCCCTCGGGCCCCGGAAGCGGGGCACCGGGAAACCACGCGACCGGGTGAAATCACCCTCGTTGACGAAAAGAGCCCCGCGGCCTGCTGCGGGGCTCTTTTCGTCGTCGACGAACACCCCGGCACACCGGACGTTTCGAGCGATACGCGTCAACCCTCTACCCATTCGAGAGCGCTCCTTCCTCCCCCGAAAGGGTGACTAAATGTCGCCAAATCATTACCGGGCGCTACCCTCACTCGCGTGAAGCACTCCGTGAAGCACTCCAGCACCCGACAGACGCGACGCGGCCGGGGCCCCGCCCGCCGGATCGGCCGCTCTCTCGCCTTCGTCCTGCCCGTCGTCCTGGTGCTCTCCGGGACCCTCGCGGTCACGCGGGTCAACTGGTCGGGGGATCCCTCCGACTCGGTACTCGCCGCGTCGGAAGCCTCCTCGTCCAAGGCCTCCTCCCGGGCCGCCGCCCGCGCGCCGCACGAGGTGCTGCGCGACCGGCTGCTGACCGAGCTGCAGGAGGAGGACCCGGGCGTGGCCCTCACCCACCTCCAGCAGGCCGTGGACGAACGCCCGTCGCTGGCGGGCCACTGCGCGTCCATCGCCCGCGCCCTCGGCCGCGCCGCGGTCAAGGTGTACGGCCCGACGCGCGCCCAGTCGTACGCGCGCCCCGTCTGCGACACCGCCTTCGCCTCGGGCGTGCTGGCCGCGCACGGCTGAGCCCCCTTCAGGGGCCGGCGCACGGCCGAGCGCGCCCCAGGGACCGGCACACGGCCGAGCATCCCCCAGGGGAGGGGCACCACAGCCCCGGGCACCCTCCAGGAGGCGGCGCACGGCCCGGGCACCCTCCAGGAGGCGGCGCACGGCTGAGTGCCCTTCAGGGGCCTGTACACGGCCGAGTGCCCAGCAGGGGACCTGCGCACGGCCGGGCGCCCTTCAGGGGCCTGCGCAACAGCCGAGTGCCCTTCGGCGGCCAGTGGGGCGCCGCGTACAGTTCGGGCATGACCGATCCGAACGCCGCGTCCCGCCGCCCCGTTCAAGCCGTCGTCCTGGCCGGCGGACAGGGTTCCCGGCTGCGCCCCTACACCGACGACCGGCCCAAGCCGATGGTCGAGATCCCGGGCACGGGGACTCCGATCATCGGCCATCAGCTCGCCTGGCTCGCCGAGGAGGGCGTGACGGACGTCGTCGTCTCCTGCGGCCACCTGGCCGAGGTGTTGCAGCGGTGGCTGGAGAGCGCCGACCTGCCGCTCTCCGTCACCACCGTGGTCGAGACCGAGCCCCTCGGCCGGGGCGGCGGCCTCAAGTACGCCGCCGCGCGCCTGCCGCACCCGGACCAGCCCTGGTACGCGACGAACGGTGACATCTGGACCCGTTTCTCGCTGCGCGACATGGCCGACTTCCACGCCGAGCGGGACGCCGTCGCGACCCTCTCCCTGGCCCGTCCGCGCCTGCCGTGGGGCGCCGTGCAGACGGACGGCTTCGGCCACATCACCGACTTCATCGAGGCACCGCCGTCGACCTTCGAGATCAACGCCGGTGTGTACGTCTTCTCGCCCGCCTTCGCGGCGATGCTCCCGGAGCGCGGTGACCACGAGCGCACGACGTTCCCGAGGCTGGCCCGGGAACGCCGGCTGGCCGGTTTCCCGATCCCGCAGGGCTCCTACTGGCGCGCGATCGACACCGCCAAGGACCTGACGGAGGCGGCCCGGGAACTGGCGACCCAGAGCCGCTGAGCCCCGGCCCGCCGGAGCCCGGCCGGCCCCGTAGCTCCCCGGCACACGAGAAGGGCCCCGCACGACGTGCGGGGCCCCTCGGCACGGGTGGGGCGGGTCAGCCCAGGAGGCCGCCCACCAGGCGGCTGCCCGGTTGTCCGGTGGAGGAGGATTCCTCGCCGTCGCCGGTGCTTTCGGCGCCGCCACCGCCGGTCGAGCCGCCGCCACCGCCGGTCGCGGTACCGCCGGAGGCCGGCCCCGACGTGGTGGTCGGCGCCTGACCGACCGGGGAGGACTGCTGCGGCGGAGCCTGGCCCGTGGTGCCCTGGGTCTGGGTGGGGGTGCCGCCGGTGACGGTGCCGCCGCCGCTCCCGCGGGTCGCGCCCGGGGTGGCCGCGGCGCCCGCGGAGGGGGTGGCCGCGCCGCTGGTGGCGCCCTGGGTGGGCGAGGCGGAGGCCGAGGGGGCCTTCGGCTTCCGGGTGCCGGGCTCCTGCGGGAGCGGGCTGCCGGGCAGTTCGTTGCGCGGTGCCTCGCCGGGGCCGGGGACGACCACGCGGTCGGCGTCCCGGACGGCACCGCCGAGGAGCGAGCCGACGAGGAGGGTGACGCCGGCGACCAGGAACGTGACGAGGGCGCCGCGGCGCAGGACGTAGCGGCGCAGATCCCAGATGTCGGCGCGGGGGCCGAGCCGTCGCCAGGCGCTGCCGGCGAACCGGCCGTCCACGGAGTAGACGGGCGCACCGGCGATGATCAGCGGGGACCAGGCGGCGAGGTAGATGATGTCGGGCGCGTCGTAGACCGGAACGCTCTTCCAGCTGACGGTGACCAGGAGCGCGGCGGACAGGCCCGCGCCGACGACGGCGGCGACGCGCTGCCAGCAGCCCAGGACGGTCAGGACGCCCACGAGGACCTGGAGGAAGGCGATGACGAGGCCGGCGCCGACGGGGTGGTCGAGGGCGAACTGGCGCAGCGGCTCGGCGACGTCCCAGGGGTGCAGGGAGTTGAGCCACTTGACCATGGAGCCGCGCTCGCCGCCGTCGAAGTAGACGGGGTCGCAGAGCTTGCCCATGCCGGCGTAGATGGAGATGAAGCCGAGGAAGACGCGCAGCGGGAGCAGCACGACGCCGAGGTTCATCCGCCGGCCGGGGAAGTAGGCGTGCCGCGCCGGGTCGTCGGCGCGGCGCCTGCTGCGCGGCTCGGCCGGTTCCGGCTCGTCGTCGTAGCCGTCGGCCCCGGGGGCGAAGTCCTCGCCCGCGTAGGCGGGTTCGTCGTAGGCGCTGCCGACGGTGCGCATGGCGGGCAGCAGCCGGGTGCCGTCGGGGACGGGGCCCCGCTGGGCGCCTACGAGGGGGGTCTCGAGGGTCTGGGTGGCGGGGCCGTCGTCGTAGGCGTCGTAGCCGTCGTGGCCCGGGGCGCCCCCGTCGATGCCCACGCGGGGGATGACCTGGGTGGCACCGGCTTCCGCCGAGGGGTCGGCGGCCGGGTCCGCGAGGTGCCGGCCGGCTCCGGCCCGCACCGCTTGGAGCAGCCGGTGGGCGCCGGTGTCGTCCGGGTCGGAGCGTCCGCTCCAGACGACGGCGCGGCGGCGGGCGGCGGCCGGGGCGGCGGAGCTCGCGACGGTGCCCACGACGGGCATGCGGGCGGTGTCCTGGGTGGCGCTCAAGTGCCGCGCGACCCGCGGGGACCGGGTCCGCCCGGCGGAGGCACCGAGCTGCACGCGGAAACTCGCGTGATTGACGATGACCTGGGCCGGATCGCTCGGCACCTTCACCATGCTCAGCGCGGGAGCGTCGTCGATTCCCGACGAGCGGTCCCCCGTGGGTGTGCGGGGTGTTCTGGTGTCCACACTCATCTAACCGAGTGACGTGTCGTTAGGACACTGTCTTGACCGCCCGGATCTGTCCGGACCGCGTCAAGCATGTCCGGACCGTCCGGAACACCCCGTACGGGCTACGGCGTCGAACCCCCGTTCCACAACACCGGGCGCGCCGCCCCGGGGAGCAGGGACCCCGCACCCCCGCACTCGCGCGCCGGCCGCCGTCAGCCGCGCCGGCGCGCCGCCTCGTACAGCACGATCCCCGCGGCCACACCGGCGTTGAGGGACTCGGCCCCACCCGGCATCGGGATCCGCACCCGGACGTCGCAGGTCTCCCCGACGAGCCGGGACAGGCCCTTGCCCTCGCTGCCGACCACGACGACCACGGGGCCGTCCAGCGCCTCCAGGGCGCCGAGTTCGACCTCGCCGTCGGCGGCGAGGCCCACGACCGTGATCCCGGCCTTCTGGTACGACTCCAGCGCGCGCGTGAGGTTGGTGGCGCGGGCCACCGGCGTACGGGCGGCCGTACCGGCGGACGTCTTCCAGGCGCCCGCCGTCATGCCGGCCGCGCGCCGCTCGGGCACGACGACGCCGTGACCGCCGAAGGCGGAGACGGAACGGACGACGGCACCGAGGTTGCGCGGGTCGGTCACGCCGTCCAGGGCGACGATCAGCGGGTCCGCGCCCTCGTCGTGGGCGGCGGCGACCAGGTCCTCGGGGTGCGCGTACTCGTACGGCGGGACCTGGAGGACGAGCCCCTGGTGGTTGAGCCCGTTGGTCATCCGGTCCAGTTCGGGACGCGGCGCCTCCATCAGGTTGATGCCGCCGCGCTCGGCCGCGAGCTGGAGCGCCTCGCGCACCCGCTCGTCGTTGTCGATGAACTGCTGGACGTAGAGCGTCGAGGCGGGCACGCCCTCGCGCAGGGCCTCGTAGACGGGGTTGCGGCCGACGACGAGTTCGGACGTCGACCGTCCGCCGCCGCGCCGCTGCTGGGTGCGGCCCGTGGCGCGGCGCGCCTTCGCGTTGGCGACGCGCTGCTTGGCGTGCCCCTTGCGCATCTCGGCGGGAGGCGTCGGCCCCTTGCCTTCCAGGCCCCGGCGTCGCTTGCCGCCGCTGCCGACCTGCGCGCCCTTCTTGCCGGACATGCGGCGGTTGTTCGCGGCCATGAGTTACCTGTCTCCGCTCTCTACGGGAGTATGCGTGGTACGTGCGTCTTGTGCAGTGTGCCGCCCGGGAGGCCGGGCGGCACAATCGATCTACGGGCGGGACTCCGTGACCGGGCGGGTCAGCGGGAGCCGAGGCTCCAGCGGGGCCCCTGCGGGCCGTCCTCGACGACCAGACCCGAGTGGCCGAGCTGGTCGCGGATGGCGTCCGCGGTGGCCCAGTCCTTGCGTGTCCGCGCGGCCTCGCGCTGGTCGAGGACGAGGCGTACGAGACCGTCGACGACGTGCCGCAGTTCCTCGCCCCGCTCCTGCTCCCCGGCCCAGTGCGGGGCCTGCGGGTCGAGGCCGAGGACACCGAGCATGGCACGGACCTCGGCGAGACGGCCCACGGCCGCTTCCTTGTCGTCGGCGGCCAGCGCGCCGTTGCCCTGCCGGACGGTGGTGTGCACGATCGCGAGGGCCTGCGGGACGCCCAGGTCGTCGTCCATCGCCTCGGCGAAGGCGGGCGGCACCTCGGCGGCGGGCTCGACGGTCCGGCCGGCCAGTTCGGTGACGCGTTGCACGAAGCCCTCGATCCGCGCGTACGCCGCCTCGGCCTCGCGCAGGGACTCCTCGCCGTACTCGATGGTGGAGCGGTAGTGCGGGGTGCCGAGGTAGTACCGCAGCACGACCGGGCGCCACTGCTTGACCATCTCGCTCACGAGCACGCTGTTGCCGAGCGACTTCGACATCTTCTCGCCGCTCATGGTGACCCAGGCGTTGTGCACCCAGTACCGGGCGAAGGCGTCGCCGAAGCCCTTGGCCTGGGCGATCTCGTTCTCGTGGTGGGGGAAGATCAGGTCGATGCCGCCCCCGTGGACGTCGAACTCCTCGCCCAGGTACTTGTGCGCCATGGCGGAGCACTCCAGGTGCCAGCCCGGCCGCCCGCGCCCCCACGGCGTCTCCCAGCTGGGCTCACCGGGCTTGGCCGCCTTCCACATGGCGAAGTCCCGCGGGTCCCGCTTGCCGGTCTCGCCCTCCCCGGACGGCTGGCGCAGGTCGTCGAGGTCCTGGTTGGACAGCGCCAGGTACCCGGGCAGGGAGCGTACGTCGAAGTAGACGTTGCCCTCGGCCTCGTAGGCGTGCCCGCGCTCGACGAGGCCGCGCATCATCTCGACCATCTCGGTGATGTGGCCGGTGGCGCGGGGCTCGTAGGTGGGCGGCAGGCAGCCCAGGGCGGTGTAGGCGTCGTTGAAGGCCCGCTCGTTCTCGTAACCGATGGACCACCAGGGGCGGTTCTGCTCCGCCGCCTTCCTGATGATCTTGTCGTCGATGTCGGTGACGTTGCGGACGAACGTGACGTCGTAGCCGCGGTACGCGAACCAGCGGCGCATGATGTCGAAGTTCAGGCCGGACCGGATGTGCCCGATGTGCGGGGCGGCCTGCACGGTGGCACCGCACAGGTAGATCGAGACGCAGCCCGGCGTGAGGGGGGCGAAGTCACGGATCTGCCGGGCGCTGGTGTCGTACAGGCGAATAGTCACGCCTCCCAGGGTAGTAGGCGGCAGGCAGTGCCACGGGCACGCCTGCCCGCTTGTTACCCGCCCGCGCCGACGCGGGGCGCTCCCCGCCCGGGGCCGGTGGGCGGAAGCGGCCCTTTGTCCGTCCGGGCCGGTGGGGCGGGGGCGGCCTCCCGTCCGTGCGGGCCGGTGGAGGTGGAGGGGCCGGCGGAGGTGGAGGGCGGGCGGAGGGGCGAGCGGTGTGCGTCGGCTCACCGGCCCGGGCGGCGCGGGGGTGTCTCGCGCGGTCCCCGTCGGCTCACCGGCCCGGGCCGCACGGAGGCACCGCGCGCGGTCCCCCGTCGGCTCACCGGCCCGGGCGGCGCGGGGGCGTCTCGCGCGGTCCCCGTCGGCTCACCGGCCCGGGCCGCACGGAGGCACCGCGCGCGGTCCCCCGTCGGCTCACCGGCCCGGGCGGCGCGGAGGCGCCGTGCACGGTCCGCTCCTCACCGCCGCCCCGGTACCGTCGCGCCCCGCCCCGCGGGGCCCGTCACCCCGCCCGGACCACCAGCGCCGTGGCCACCGCCATCAGCCCCTCCCCCCGCCCGGGAAACCCGAGCCCGTCCGTCGTCGCCCCCGAGACGGACACCGGCGCCCCCACCGCCGCGGACAGCAGTTCCTGCGCCTCCTCGCGCCGCTTGCCGATCTTCGGCCGCGGCCCGACCACCTGCACCGCGACGTTCCCGATCCGGAACCCCGCCGCCCGCACGATCCGCGCCGCCTCCGTCAGCAGCGTCACGCCCGACGCCCCGGACCACTCCGGCCGTCCGGTGCCGAAGTGCTGCCCCAGGTCCCCGACCCCCGCCGCGGAGAAGAGCGCGTTGCACGCCGCGTGCGCGACGACGTCCGCGTCGGAGTGCCCGGCCAGTCCGGCCCCCTCGCCCTCCCACTTCAGCCCGGCGCACCACAGCTCACGCCCGTCCTCGAAGGCGTGGATGTCCGTGCCGATCCCGACCTGCGGCAGCGGCATCGGCAACCCGTCCGTCTCAGAACCCATCGTTCAGCCTCCTGCGCGCCAGGACCGCCTCCGCGAGCACCAGGTCGAGGGGCCGCGTCACCTTGAACGCCTCCTCGTGCCCCGGCACCACCACCACCGTCAGGCCGAGCTGTTCGACCATGCTCGCGTCGTCGGTGACGTCGCCGGTCACCGTCCGGTGGGCCCGCACCAGCGTCGCCCGGTCGAAGCCCTGCGGTGTCTGCACCGCACGCAACCGCGCCCGCTCCGGCGTCGCCACCACCGGCTCGGGCTCACCCGGTACGCCGGCGGGCTCGACCTGCTTGACCGTGTCGGCCAGCGGCAGCGCCGGCACCACGGCGGGCGCGCCCTCGCGCACGGCCTCGATCACGGAGTCCACCGTGTCCACCGGCACCAGCGGCCGGGCCGCGTCGTGCACGAGGACGATGTCGTACTCGGCCGGCAGCGCGTCCAGGCCGAGCCGTACGGATTCCTGCCGCGACGCGCCGCCGGGCACGACGAGGAAGTCCGTCCTCTCGGGCAGCGCGTGCGCGTCGAGCAGGCTCTTGACCTCGGCCGCGCCGTCGGGCGGGGCCACGACGACGACCAGCGAGACCCCGCGGGAGGCGGCCATCGCGCGGACCGCGTGGATGAGCATGGGCGTGCCGCTCAGCGCGCGGAGGGCTTTGGGGGCGCCGGGGCCGAGCCGTACGCCCCGGCCGGCGGCCGGGATCACGGCCGCGGTCCGGGGGCGCGTACGGGCTTCGGCGCGCGTCTGCGCGGGCGAGGGACGCGATTCGTCAGACATCGGTTCCTGTCAGGTTTGTGTGCTCGACCTAGTTGGGTATGGCCTCACCGTGCCGGGCGCGACGCCTTGACCGGACCCTTCCGTGACCCCGGTCGAGCCAGCAGCCCAGGCCCGGCACGCCGGCACCCCGGGGGAAGCCCCCGGGATGAGCCTATGAAGACCAGGGCGTACCGGGACGGGTGTCCGGGTACGAACATGCCGCAGCGCCCGGCGACAGCGAAGATGTCATCGGGCACCGCGGCATTTCAGTGCGCTGAACCGAGCGGGCAGCGGTCCGTGGTCCGCCCCGGAAGGCGGCTCACCCCGGGAGGCGGCTCAGGAGGCGAGCACCTCGTCGAGCAGGGCCTCCGCCTTGTCCTCGTTGGTGTTCTCCGCGAGAGCCAGCTCGCTCACCAGGATCTGGCGGGCCTTGGCGAGCATGCGCTTCTCACCGGCGGAGAGTCCTCGCTCGCGCTCCCGGCGCCACAGGTCGCGTACGACTTCCGCGACCTTGATGACGTCGCCGGAGGCGAGCTTCTCCAGGTTTGCCTTGTAACGACGCGACCAGTTCGTGGGCTCCTCGGCATACGGCGCGCGCAGCACTTCGAAGACCCGGTCCAGCCCGTCCTGACCGACCACATCACGCACGCCGACGAACTCCGCATTGTCCGCTGGCACACGTACCGTCAGGTCGCCCTGGGCGACCTTCAGCACCAAGTAGGTCTTGTCCACGCCTTTGATCTGGCGAGTTTCGATAGCCTCGATCAGCGCGGCCCCGTGATGGGGATAGACCACGGTGTCGCCAACCTTGAACGTCATGTGACAGGTACCCCTTCCGTGGCTATCCAGGGTAACACGGATACGGCGTCTTCTGAATGGCGTTTTCGCAGGTCAGGGCGCATCTCGGGGCTTGACAACAGCAACAGGAACGTGCTGCGCGGGGTGAGCGGAAGAAAGTATTCGCAGGTCGGAGCGGCTCTTCAGGCCGGACGAAACAGACACGTCGCGCACGCCCGGAGGGCCATCCTACCGTCCGGAACACACCGTATGTCCGGTTCCAGACGTGCGACTTTCGTTACTCCGTTCGGTGACCGAGGCGGGGTTCCGGACGATTCCGGAATTGATCACCGGGTGTCGGGGCCGGCCCACCGGTGATCCATTTCCTGGCCGTCCGCGCATTCCTTCACGGAAATCTCGTGTGCACGGATGGGGCGACCGGTATCGCGGGGGCTTCTTATCCGAATGGCGACGACTGCCGCCGCAAAGCGACCCGGGAACCGCTCCCGGGAACCGCACGGCCACACACCCCGCCGCGCGGTCCGGTCCCCGCGCCGCGCCCCGGCCGCCCCCGCGCGGCCCGGCCCCGCCGCCCCGCCGCCGCCCGGTCCCGCCGTCCTGGGCCGCCCCGCGCCGCCCGGCAGCCGTCCTACCGCCTGCCGGGCGAAGCCGGGCGCCTTCGGGGAGGGTCGGGTGCGGCCGTCCGGGACCGGCTCGGTAGCCTGAAGCCGCTGACAGTCACTTAGGGCGGCTTTATCCGTGGCCGCCGTCCCGCTCGACGAGTCCTAGGAGTTGCCGCCGCCGTGAGCAGCAGCCTTCGACGCGGCGCCCTCGCCGCCGCCGCCATCGCGTTCTCGATCGCCTCGCTCGCCGCGTGCGGTGCCGGTCACAACGCCCAGACGCTGGAGATCAAGCCGGACAACGCCGCGACGACCGTCGGTGACATCCAGATCCAGAACGCGATCGTCATCACGCAGCCCGACCTGGAGTCGACCGGCCCGGCCGTGGTCTCCGCCACCTTCTTCAACAACGGCAGGACGGACCAGACCCTGGAGTCCGTCACCGTGGCCGGCACCGACAAGTCCGCCGAGCTGAAGCCCGCCGAGGGCGAGACGGGCGGCGACGGAGGCCTGACCATCCCCGCGGGCGGGTCTCTGGTCGTCGGCGGCAAGGACAACGCCTCGGCCGTTCTGCCCAGCAGCCGCGAGGCCGTCAAGGACGGCAACGCGCAGGAGATCACCTTCACCTTCAGCAAGACCGGTGAAGTGAGCCTGCGGGCGTTCGTCGTCCCCGCCGAGAACTACTTCTCCGACTGGGGACCGAGTGACGTCCCGGCGGCGCCCGGCGCGTCGGGGCAGCCGTCGCAGGACGCCTCCGGCGAGCCGTCCGACGGCCAGACCTCCGGCACCGCGACCGACGGCTCGTCGTCCGCCGGGACCGACGAGTCCTCCGAGCAGGGCACCGAGGGCGAGGCCGGCAGCGGCACGGCGACGGACGGCGCCTCGCAGGAGTCCGACGCCGGTCACTGACACCCGCAGCCCGCAGTACGCGCAGTGCCGGTAGTCCCCGCTACCTGTAGCACCCCAGTACCTGTAGCACCCGCAGTCCCGCAATACGCGGCACGACGAAGGGCGGGACCTCTCCGGGAGGTCCCGCCCTTCGTCGTGCCGCGTCCCCGGGCGCGGGCGACGCGCCCGGGTGGGGCGCTCTACGGCTCGAACTTGTACCCGAGGCCCCGCACGGTCACCAGGTACCGCGGCGCGCCCGGGTCGGGCTCGATCTTGGCGCGCAGCCGCTTGACGTGGACGTCGAGGGTCTTGGTGTCACCGACGTAGTCGGCGCCCCAGACCCGGTCGATCAGCTGCATGCGGGTCAGCACGCGACCGGCGTTGCGCAGCAGCATCTCCAGCAGGTCGAACTCCTTCAGCGGCAGGTCGACCTTGGTGCCGTCGACCGTCACGACGTGCCGGTCGACGTCCATGCGGACGGGGCCGGCCTCCAGCGCGGCCGGAGCGACCTCCTCCGGCTCGCCGCGACGGCGCAGTACGGCCCGGATGCGGGCGACCAGCTCGCGGGAGGAGAAGGGCTTGGTGACGTAGTCGTCGGCCCCTATCTCCAGCCCGACGACCTTGTCGATCTCGCTGTCCTTGGCGGTCACCATGATCACGGGGACGTTCGAGCGGCCGCGCAGCTGACGGCACACCTCGGTGCCCGGCAGGCCGGGCAGCATCAGGTCGAGCAACACGAGATCGGCGCCGTTGCGCTCGAACTCGTCGAGTCCGTCGGGGCCGGTGGTCGCGACGGCGACCTCGAAGCCCTCCTTGCGGAGCATGTACGACAGGGCGTCGGAGAAGGACTCCTCGTCCTCGACGACGAGCACACGGGTCACGGAAGGACCTCCGGAGCGGGAAGCGTTTCGTACGGGGAAGTATGGGGGGATGAGGGGGACCGCTCGGTCTCGGCACTGAGTCCGGCGCGGTCGGGGCTCTGCTGTGCGCGGTCGCGGGACTGGCCCGACTCCGGCAGTCGCAGGGTGAAAGTGGAGCCCTGGCCTTCGGCACTCCACACCGTGACCTCCCCGCCGTGCGAGGCGACCACGTGCTTGACGATCGCGAGACCCAGACCGGTACCTCCGGTGGCCCGGGAACGGGCCGGGTCCACGCGGTAGAACCGCTCGAAGACGCGCTCCTTGTCCTTCTCGGAGATGCCGATGCCCTGGTCGGTCACGGCGATCTCGATCAGGTCGCCGCCGGAGGCCGCGACGCGGCGGGCGGCTATGCCGACGCGGGTGCGGGCGGGCGAGTAGTTGACGGCGTTCTCGACCAGGTTTCCGAGGGCGGCGGCGAGCTGGCCGCGGTTGCCTCGTACGTGCAGATCCGCCGTTCCTCCGGCGGCCATGGTGATCTGCTTGGTGCCGGCGGCGTGCCGGCAGCGGTCGATGGCCTCGGCGACCAGCTCGTCCACCCGGACGGGCTCGGCGTCGTCGAGCGGGTCGTCGTTCTGGACCCGGGACAGGTCGATGAGCTCCTGCACCAGGTTGGTGAGCCGGGTCGCCTCGATCTGCATGCGTCCGGCGAACCTTTCCACCGCCTCCGGGTCCTCCGAGGCGTCCATGACGGCCTCGGAGAGCAGGGAGAGGGCGCCGACCGGCGTCTTCAGCTCGTGGCTCACATTGGCGACGAAGTCGCGCCGTACGGCCTCGATGCGGCGGGCCTCGGTGAGGTCCTCGACGAGGAGCAGCACCAGCCGGGAGCCGAGGGGGGCCACGCGCGCGGAGACGGCGAGTGCCTCACCGCGCCCGGTGCCCCTCCTCGGCAGGTCCAGCTCGACCTGCCGTATCTCTCCGTCCCGCCGCGTGTCCCGGGCCATCTGCAGCATCGGCTCGACGGCGAGCTTGCCGCCCCGGACCAGACCGAGGGCGTACGCCGCCGAGCTGGCCTTGACCACCGTGTCGTCCTCGTCGAGGACGACCGCGGAGGAGCGGAGCACCGACAGGACGGTGTCCACGCCGGGCGGGAGCACCGGGTCGGTGTGCAGGGAGCTGCGGGTCGGGCGCGTCTGGTCGCGCTCGCTCCAGCGGAACGCCAGCATGGCGATGACACCGGTGAGTACTCCGGCGATCGCTGCCGCTGCGGCGACCGCCGCGTTCACGTCCATGCCTCCAGGTTAGGCATGGTGAACGGCCCCGCCCCAGCCATCGGACTGCGACCTCGAACACTCGTCGCCCAGAGTTCACCTTGGAGCCAGTGGCGGTTCACGTGAGGTGCCGGAAACGGACGCGTGCAGGCCGGAACGTGTAAGCGTGGGGGCACGGCAAGGGGTGCGAGCCGATGCGAGCCCCCTAATTGGACGTACGAGAGGGAACCCTGATGCGGGACGCGTACCACGAGGAACTCGATTCCATCGGCGACAGTCTGGTGGAGATGGCCCGGCTGGTCGGGTCGGCGATCGGGCGCGCCACGACCGCCATCCTCGACTCGGACCTGAAGCTGGCCGAGAACGTGATCGAGGGCGACCAGAAGGTCGACGAGCTCCACCACGAACTGGAGGCGCGGGCGATAGCCCTGCTGGCCCGGCAGCAGCCGGTGGCGACCGACCTGCGCATCGTCGTCACCTCGCTGCGGATGTCGGCCGACCTGGAGCGCTCGGGCGACCTGGCCCAGCATGTGGCCAAGCTCGCCCGGCTGCGCTACCCGGAGCGCGCGGTCCCGAGCGACCTGCACGCGACCATCCTGGAGATGGGGCAGCTCGCGCAGCGCCTGATGGCGAAGGCGGCCGAGGTGATCATCACCAAGGACGTCGACCTGGCGCTCCAGCTGGAGCAGGACGACGACGCGATGGACCAGCTCCACCGCACCCTCTTCCAGCACCTGATGGACGACCGGTGGAAGCACGGCATCGAGACGGCCGTGGACGTCACCCTCCTCGGCCGCTACTACGAGCGCTACGCCGACCACGCCGTCGCGGTCGCCAAGCGGGTGGTCTACCTGGTCACCGGCGAGCACGCGGACGATCTCCAGGCGGACGTCCAGCCGCCGACGCAGGTGGAGGGCGTCTGACACCGGCCCGCCCACCCGGGCGGGAACGGTCGGGTGGGCGGGGGACGGCACGAGGGGGAACGGGACCGGGCGGGAGGGTGCCCGGGCCCGGGCACGAGCGGGGACGGTCCCGGTCACGAGCGGGGCCCCACCGGCCCCGGGCACGAGCGCGATCGGGCCGGGACGGGGCGGGCCGGGACGGGCCGGGGCGGGCCGGGGCGGCACTGGGGGCGCGCGGTCGCCCCAGTGCGCCGTTGATGCGACTGCCGCTCGGGGCGTGCAATGGGGCCAGGCACCAGCCCCCAGGAGGAACCCATGGCCGATTCCCCCAGCACCCAGCCCGACCCCGCCCGGGAACGCCGGACCGAGCAGCCCGCCGAGATCCGCAGCCTGCCCCTGATCGCCGCCTGCGGCTGCGGTTCGGGCTGCGGCTGCGGCTGCCAGTCGGGCAATCCCTGCCAGTGCGGCTGACGCGGTAGGGCGAGGCGGGCTCAGAAAGCGGTAGTACGCCGCGGTACGACAGCGGTACGGCGGCCGGGTTCGACCCGTCCGCCGTATCGGCGCGCCCTGGGGGAAGACCCTGGAGGGGCGCGAGGCCACGGCTCGCTTCGCGGAGGTGCATCACGGGATGAGCTTCCCCCGGGTGCCGCGCGCCCCGACCTGAGTACGGGTACTCAGGCCCGGGGGCCCGTCTCCGTCCGACCCTGGAGACAGGAAGACGACCCACGGGGAGACGAGATCCGATGAAGACCAGCCCGCTACGCACCGCCGCCCGCCTGACCTTCGCCAACCGCGCCTCGGCGGCCTACCTCGCTCTGGTCGGCGGCGCGGTGGCCGTCGCCGCGCTGGAACCGCTCTTTGCGTCCAGCCCCGACGCCTCTCTCATCTGGGTCTGGCCGGCCCTGTTCACCTTCCCGGCCTTCGGCTTCGTCGCCTGGCTCGGCGAGGCGGGCTGGGGCGGCGACGCACCGGCCTGGTTCTTCCTGGGCGGCATCGCGGTCTCGGCCCTGGTCCAGTCGCTGGCGCTGGGCGCGGCCTGGCAGGCCCTGCGGGGACGCCGGGGGCGTCGGGGACGGCTGACGACGGCCGGCTGAGCAGCGCCGTTCCCGCGCCGCCCCGCGCGGGACCGGGCGGGGTGACGCGGGACTGAGGTACCGCCCCGAGCGGATACGACCGTCCGCCACGGCGGCCGACGTACGAGCGCCCCGAGGCCGGGGGGCGGTCGCCCCGGGGCCGGGTGGGCGGGGGCCCCGGGGGCCGGGGGGCGGGCACCCGGCAAGCCGCTCCGGCCGGGTGCCACGGCGGGCCGCCCGGACTCAGCCCCGCCCGGACTCCACGTCGGCGTGACCGGTCCGGCGGCTGGATTCCAGCCAGGAGAGGGCGGGTTCCGCCGCGCGCGTGGTGTCCACGGTGAGTTCGAGACGGGTCCCGCCCTCGTCACTGGCGGGATAGCTGCGCTGCTCGGTGGCGGCGAAGCAGTGGCGGAGCACCTCCGCCACACGCCGTGCGACCTCGGGCGACGCCGCGGTGACCTGAACCTCGGCGTGACCGTGCGAGGGGCTGTCGGGGGACTCCATGGCGACCTCGATGTGCGACGGACGGGACCAAAGTGGCAGTCACTCTACTCCGCCGGGTCCCTCCGGCCCCGACTACCGGTCCTCGTCCTCTTCCTCTTCGAGGTCTTCGGCGTCCTCGCCCCCGCGCCCCGGCTCGGCGGCCGGCGCCCGCTCCCTCCACCCTCCCCCCCCACATCCGGGGACGCGCATCCCCCCGCAGGGTCAAGGGCCGACGCCCACGAAAGGACCGGCGGCCTCGGGGCCCGCTCGGGCGCCCCGAGGAGTACGCTGCAAAGACCGAGGACACTTCGAGCACGGGCAATCACGTCCGTGTCGTTATCGGTGATCGAATACGCCGGGCCGTCTCCGGTCGGCCCGGGGCAGGGCGCGCGTCATGACTGCGACCATCTCCCGCCCGACGACTCCCGAAGACCGACGCTCCGTTCCTCCCGTACGTCTGGCACTCGCTCCCACCGGTTCCGCACCGCTCCTGCTGGACGGTGCCTGGTGGCCGCGCTCGCGTGACCTCACGGCCGAACTGCCCGCTCTGGCGGCCGTTCTCGACCCGCTGTGGGGGCGGATCACCCGCGTCACGGTGCATCCCGCGCAGTGGCCGGTCCTCCCGCGCAAGGTGCCCGTCGTAGGTCATGTGGTGAAGGTGGGCTGGTTCCGCTTCGAACAGGACGCGCACGAACTCCTGCTGCTCTCCTACCACGTGGGCCGCTGGAACCTGCTGGTGGTCCCCCCGGAGACGTCCCCCGCCGCGGCCACCTGGCTGATGGCAGCCGCCACCGACCCGCGCCGTACGGCGACCGCGAGCCGCCTGATGGCCGACGCCGCGCGCCGGACGGCGCCCGCCGGTGCCGACCGCGACGGGGTGGCGGCCTGGGAGTCCGAAGGCGGCCACGGAACCGGTGCTCCCGCCGTTCCGGCGCAGGACCACGTGACCCGTGCGACGGCGGCGGACCCGCCCGAGAGGATGTGAGGACCGTGGACACCCTCGTCACGGTGATCGTGCTGCTGGCGGTGATCGCGGCAGGCGCGTTCCTCATCCACCGGCTCAACGCGCAGCACGGAGACCGCATCGCCGCCTTCCACTACCGCCGCGACGGTGTCGTCGCGCCCGACCGGGAGCCCCCTGCCGGACAGAGCGGCCGCCACCGGACCGAGGCGGCGCACGGCGCCACCGAGCACCGGGGACATCGCGGCGGTGATCGCGACGACCGACGCGACGGCCGACGCGTACGACTCCTGCGCCCTCGGCGCCGTACCCACGGGAAGTCGGCATGATCCCGGGCCGGTCCGCCCCGCGCAGTGTCTTCGACGAGTCGACCGAACGAGGAGCCATGGCCCCCGCACCGTTCAGCGTCCGGCACCAGAACCGCGGGTCCCACGCCGCGCTCACCGTCGTGGGCGACATCGACCTGACCACCGCCCCGTTCCTGCGGGACGCGCTGGCCCGGTGCCTGCACGACCCGACCCGCACCGTCGACGTCGACCTCACGGCGGTCGGCTTCTGCGACGTCAGCGGGTTGAACGTCTTCCTCGCGGCCTCGGAGCACACCGGGCGAAGCGGGGCGGTACTGCGCCTGCACCGCCCGCCGCGCTCCCTGATCCGCGTCGCCGACGTCATCGGCTCCGACCTCCTGCTGCGCCCCCGCCCCCGGTCAGGAACGCGCCGGCCGGAGCCCCCGGCACCCACGCCGGCTGAAGCGGCACGCCGGCCCCTGATCCGCACGCGAGGGCTGCTGCCGTGAGGCGGCGCGGGCTGCCGCCGTGGCGCGCCGGCCCGGTGGAGGCCGGTGGGCACCAGTCGGAACGGCACGGCCTCGTCGTTCCGGGTCCTGCCCTGGGAGAAGGTCAGCGGCCTGATCACCGACGCCGATCCACAGGACACGGTCGTCGGCCGACTGGAGCCGGCAGGACGAGCAGCAGCAGGTGTTCGCCCGGCATCGCGAGAAGTGACACCGGCCCTCGACACCCGCTTCGAAGAGAGGCCGACGACCGGCCGCCCCCGCGCAAAAGCCACCATGAGCCCGGAGGCCACCATGAGCCCGGAGGCCGCCGTGCGAAAGCCGCCGATGAGCCCGGGCTCAGGCGTCGAAGTCGTACTCCAGGATGTACGAGGCCGCGTCCAGCGTCATCTCGTTGATCTCGACGGGACGGCCTGCGTCCGTGAAGGCCGTGCGGCAGACGAGGATGACCGGGGTCCCCGCGGACATGCCCAACTCCGTCGCCTCGTCCTTCGACGGCATCCGTGAGCGGATCTCCTCGCGGAAGTGCACGGGCTCGTGGCCGAGTTCGGCGAGCCTGGCGTACGTCCCGCCCTGACCGGTGTCCTCCCGCGTGATCGCCGATCCGGCGACCAGGGACGCGGGCAGATAGCTCGTCGCGAGCAGGACGGGCTTCCCGTCGAGGACGAAGCGGCGCCGCCTCACGCACACCGTCTCCTCGCCGGCCAGGTCCAAGGCCGTACGCACGCGGTCCGGAGCGGTCTCCTCGGACACGGTGATCCGGTCGACCTCGAGCGTGCGGTCCTCGACGTCCGCCGACCAGACGGAACGGCCGTCGCCCCACTGCCGCCGGGCCAGACGCTGGATACCTCGGCGCCGGAGCGGGCGGTACTCCCGGACGAACACACCGGCGCCCTTGCGGGCTTCGGCGATGCCTTCGTCCCGGAGCACACTCAGGGCCTGGCGGGCCGTCATGCGGGCCACGCCGTACGTGGTCATGAGGTCGTTCTCTCCCGGAAGCCGCTCACCGGGACCGTACTCGCCCGACTGGATCGCCTCACGCAGAGCGTCCGCGATCCGCTGGTACTTGGGCCGACGGTCTTGTTCGGTGCTGGCCATCCCGTAAACCTCCCTCTCTTCTCTAGACACCTTAGGCCACGGGTTGGCGTTCGCTCGCTGCGCGTAGTCGCCGCACCATTCGGCCTGCCTGGCCCGGGTGCGCTTACACGATTCCGCAACATCTCTAGAGATGAGTGGGTAGAGTAGATGTCTAGAGAGGTCGCGGGGACCTCTGAGGTGAGGGGTGCCGTATGGCGTCATTCGGGAACGAACTGTCGATTGCCGTGGGGAACGTGTGGTCGGCGGAGACGGTGACCACTCCGAGGCTCGTCGGCACGGGCAGACTCAAGCCCTCTGGCCAGTGGCGGCGCCGCCTCCACCGCGACGGCAGCGGCGGGCGGTGAGCGCAGATGCCCTACATCATCGACCGCCACCCCGGCGAGGACTCACCGCGCCTCGGCGCCATGGCCTTGCCTCCCGTCGCGGAGTCCGTGCCCCGGGCCCGGCGCTGATTCCGAAGGTTCATCACACCCTACGGACCGGCCTGTTCCATCGACGACTGTGTCCTGCTGATCTCGGAGCTGGTGACCAACGCCGTCGTCCACGGCAGGTCGGACGAGCCCTGGGTGGTCCGCGTGGAGTGGTTCCGCGCAGGGACCTCCCTCCGGATCGAGGTGCACAATCCCGGGCTCCCGGAGAACGTGCGGCTGCGGTGCCCCGACGCCGACGACGCACACGGAAGGGGGCTACTCCTGGTCGACGCCATCGCCGGCTCATGGCAGTCCGGCTCCTGCCCCTTCGGCGGAACGGTGGTCTCCTTCGAGATGGCTGACGCCTGGCCCTCCTGAGGACATCAGTGAGCCCCCGCCCAGCGGAGAAGCCCGCGAGGCGGGGGCTCACGGAGTGGGTGGCACCGCCGATCCGCTCAGCTCCGGAGGCAGCGAAAAGCCCCCTCCCAGCGGAGAACCCGCAGGTAGGGGGCCTGTTCGCGTGGGCGCCTACTTCTTCTTGCCCTGGGTCTGGCTGGCCCGATTTTCGTGCCTGGTCACGGAGTTGTGGACCCCGACTGACCAGCACCCGCGCGGTTGTTGTTGGTCGTCATCTGTCGTCGTCGGTCATCCTCGGAGGGCCCACAGAGGGCCCAGCACGACAGCGATTCCGACCGTGAGCGACTGGCAGACTCTGCACGTTCCGTTTGTACAGGGAGATATCCCGCCGAACCCCAGGGAGGCAGGGAGTTCTCCCTGACCGCCTCCCTGGGGTGCCTCCCTCGTGTTGACCTGCGTAGATCAAGGATTAGGGAGGCAGGGAGGCGCGCAGGTCGGACGCCTGAAACCCCCACACAGAGCGCTCCCAGGAGGGGGTGTCCTGCCTCCCTGAGCGGCCGTCTGCCGGATTCCGCTTCCGCGTGAACAGCGAAGGGCAATGAGGACCGCCCTTCGGGCGGCGACCTTCGGGCGCCTCAGCACGTGGGAGCTCCCGGCCGTAGGCGACTGCCGGCGACCCCTTCAAGCGCTGCTAGGTCTAGCGCTCCGCCCCGCTAGACCTAGCAGCGCCACTAGCAGGATGGGCCGCCGTTGACCTGCGGACTAGCGTCTAGCAACCATCAGGATCAGCTCTCCTGGAGCTGCCGTCGAGGGGCGGCAAGGTGCGGCGCCGGTGCTAGAGCGCAGACAAGCAAGAGGAGCACCCGGCGCCACTGGTGCTCCTCTTGCTGTTCGGCGACAGCCGCCCCAAGAACGCGCCGCGAAGCGGCTCCTTCTTCAACACCGCAGCGCACCACAAACAGAAATCACCCCCTCTCTTGTCCTAACTGGCTGTTCTCTATCCGTGCGGGTGCTCGGCCGGGGCTCGAACAGGGTGCTGGATCGGGTGAGTTGTCGGGTGTTCGGACATGAAGGAAGGGCCTCTTGGTAGCTCGCGGATGTCGAGTCCAGCGAGGAGCAAGAGGCCCTGTTGTCGAAGTGTCGCGTGGTCGCAGTGGCCGGGTCCAGTCCGTCCACTCCTGGGTGTGACTGTCTCGCCCACAGGTTCGGGAATGCGGCCGACCGCCCGGGGCGCCGGCCCCGGTACGGCTCGGACATGAGCGATGCCGAGTGGGCAGCAGTGCGGGATCTGCTGCCGGTTCCGGGATGGCTGGCCGGCCGGGGCGGGCGGCCGGAGGGTTACTGCCACCGGCAGATGATCGACGCGGTGCGCTACCTCGTCGACAACGGCATCAAGTGGCGGGCGATGCCGTCGGACTTCCCGCCCTGGCCGCGGGTGTATGCCTTCTTCGCCCGCTGGCGGGACGCGGGACTCGTGGCCGAGCTGCATGACCGGCTGCGCGAGGCGGTCCGTGATGCCGAGGGACGCGACCGGGAGCCGAGTGCGGCGGTCATCGACTCGCAGTCGGTGAAGGCGGACGCCACCGTCGCCCTCACCTCGCGGGGCTACGACGCGGGCAAGAAGATCAATGGACGCAAGCGGCACCTGCTCACCGACACGCTCGGTCTGCTGCTGGCAGTGCTGGTCACCCCGGCGTCGACCACCGACCGGGACGCCGCCCGCCTCCTGCTGCCCGCGGCCCGGGGCCGCTTCGGGCGGCTGGCACGGGTGTGGGCCGACGGCGGCTACACCGGCCACCTCGTCGACTGGAGCGCAACGCAGCTCGGCGTCGTCCTGGACATCGTCCGCCGCAGCGACGACATCCGCGGCTTCCAGGTCCTGCCCCGCCGCTGGGTCGTGGAACGGTCTCTCGCCTGGTGCCTGCGCAGTCGGCGCCTGGTCCGGGACTACGAGCGGCGCACCGACACCAGCGAAGCGGTCATCCTGTGGTCGATGACCATGCTCATGAGCCGCCGCCTGGCCGCCCGGTGTCAGGAGCCTGTTGCGGCGCGGGCGGCATGAACCTGCCCGGTTTCGCTTCGACCAGCCAGCCCCGTTCCACCAGCCGTTTCAGCCGGGCCCTCGCCCCTTCGACGCGGGAGGCGGACGCGCTGTCCCAGCCCAGCACCACCGCCGCCCGCCGGGCACCCAGCCCGTCGCCTCCCGCATCGACCGCGGCGGCCATCAACGCCTGGTAGTCCGGCGACAACTCCGCCACCCCACTCGCGTGTCGCCGGTGCGGCACCGCCCGGCGAGGCCCGACCGCCTTCCTCCGCGGCACCTCGCCGGCCCCGTCGGCGGGTGCGTTCTCCTCGGCCAACGCTTCCAGATACTGCTCCAGACCGATCACCCGGCGCCGGTGCACCTCCTCCGCCTCCGCCAGAGCCGCCCGCACCCGTTCCAGCTCGGCTTCGAGGTCCTTCACCTGCGCGGCTGCGGCCTTCTGCCGCGTCTCCAGAACCGCCCGCATCGACGGCATCCGCTACCTCCACGACATCTCGCCCGGCAACAAGCCCAGGCTCCCGCAGCAGCTGCTACTTCATGCCTGACCAGCGAAGACGTCACACGAGGTTCGGAAAGAGAACGGTCTCT